>CAYPQK010000025.1:0-33248 GCA_964412895.1 uncultured Spirochaetales bacterium | reverse complement strand
GGCGGGATCGCCGCATTGGGAGGTGTTGTCGCAGCAGTCGCCGCCGCAGACGCCCCAGCCGTCGCCGTCGGCGTCGGTGTTGTCGTCGGTCGTGCCGTTACAGTTGTCGTCCGCGCCGTTACCGCAGATCTCGGCGATGGGGACCTGCTGGCCCGCGCAGGAGCCGTAGCCGGTACCCTGCGCGTTGCACTGCGCCGATCCGGCGTGGCAGATGCCGACATTAAGGGTGCCGCCCGGGCCGGTATAGCAGGAAGCGTAGTCGCCGGGGAGGCAGGCGCAGCCGAACGCGCCTTCGGGATATCCGTCGTTCACCGCGCCGTTGCAGTCGTTGTCGACCGAATCGGAGCAGACATCGCTGGAAGGAAGCACTTCGCCGGTGCAGGTGCTCCAACTCAGGCCGTCGGCGGCGCAGGTCTTGGTGCCCGCTTTACAGGGACCGACATTGAGCGTGCCGGGATCGCCGGTATAGGGGCAGTCCACGACAAAGAACGGATCGCAGATCGGGGTCGGGGAGTCGGGGAGTTCGGTGTCTATGTCGACATTGTCGGGTTGCGCGTCGTCCGGTTGTGCGTCGTCCGGCTGGGCATCGTCGGGTTGCGCATCGTCGGGCTGGGTGTCATCTGGCTGGGCGTCGTCCGGCTGGGTGTCATCCAGCTGGGCGTCGTCCGGCTGGGCGTCGTCGGGGATGATATCGTCCGGTATCGACTGGTCGGGCTCTTCGCCGTCGGGCCATACATCGTCGGGCAGAAGGCCGTCGCCCGTCTCGTCGGGAACGATGCCGTCCGGGTTCTGGTCGTCGGGTTGTTCGCCGTCGGTATCGGGGTTCACCGGGATGTCGCTGTCGGGCGGTATCGTGCCGTCGGCGTCGGTATTGCCTTCGGTCGGGGGAACATCGGCGTCGCCGGGAACAGCGGAATCGTCCTTGGGGAGGGCATCGCCGTCGATGGTGTCGTCGGTCGGGACGATCCCGTCAAAGTTGATGTCATCGGTATTCCCGATATCGTCGGGAAGGGTCCGTGCCGTATCGGACGAACAGGCGCCGATGAGGAACAATGCGATGAACAACCCGGACAAAACAATGCGTTTCATGACCTTCTCCCTGATCGTTACGGAACAGCTACCCTTATGTACGGGTGAAATAATAATGGAAAAGGGGTGGAATGTCAACTGAAAAAAGAGTTATCGGCTGTTCAGCGGTGGCACAGGAACGACGGGTCGACGAACTGTTCCTTGCGCAGGAGGCTGATGAGCACCGTGCCGGGGACGACCGGATTGCCGGAGGGATCGTCGAAGAACGGGGTGTAGGCGGGCGCGATCTCGCCCGGGAAAAAGGCCGGGTCGCCGGCGTAGGCGTACTGGATGACCACATCGCGGAAAGAGGCCGCGATGAAGGATGCGTTCCGCTCGCGGTGCACCGCCACCACCTCGGCGGGGAAGGGGAGGTCGAAATGTTCGTCGGTCTCCACGAATACGCCGCGCGCCGTGTTCCATCCCTCCACGCTGACGCAGTGGTACAGGCCGCGCAATTCGGCGATCTCGTACACCGTGGCATCGGGCAGGGCGTCGGTGAAGGTCGCGTTGCCGATCATCTCCCGCCGTTCCTTCAGGGCGGCGTGGTCGGTGGCCGCCGCGAGCGCTTCGCTCCGTTCCGGCGCCATCCGTTCCTCGAGGAGCGCTATCTCGCTGTCGAGGTAGACCAGCGTCATATCGTAGAGCCGGCGGCATTCGTCGTCGAACCAGAGGCAATGCTCCTTGTGGTAGCTTGCCGACCGTTCCAGCAGTTGCAGTTTCTTGTGGGCCGACAGACTGGCAAGGTATTTCCGCGCCGCCGCGTCGTGCTGTCCCCGCGCCGTGGCGAGGCGGCGTTCTATCTCGGCCAGTTCTCCCTTGATACGCCCTTCGAGTATCTTTTTGCGGCTGTCGGTATAGCGGTCGGCCCCCTGCGCGGCGAAGAAGCCGCAGAGGAGAAGCGCGGCAAGCAGGGCGGTGAAGGGTCTAAAGTATCTCTTCATACACGAATATCAGGTCGCCCATGAAACGCAGATAGTGGAAGTCGCTCTTGTAGGGCGGCACCCACGCCGAGAATTCGGCTTTTTTGCCGTTGCCGTTGCGGTCGATGCGGTAGAAATAGACCTTCCAGACATCGTTGTCCTTCGGCGGTATGTTGACCGAATCGGCGATTGTCGCCCACGGTATCGCGATCTCGGCGCTCCACCCCTTGTCGGTGTCGTCCGACTTGTTGATGGTGCCGTCGACCTGCACGGCGTACTTGATGCCCGAATCCCACGCGACATCCTGATTCTTCCGCGGCCCGCCCTTGAACGAGCTGTCGAACTTGACCCCGGCGGCGCTCACCTGCATCTCCCAGTATTCATCCTTGTCGCCGTCGCCGTCGATGAACACCTCGACCACATCGTCGTGATCGTATATCTTGTCGTCGTTGTTCTTGAGCGTCGCGTAGACATCGTCGTCCTCGCAGTCGAAAGCGATGTAGAGGAACTTCTCGTCCATCGCGGTCAGGACATTGGTTTGCTTCTGCGCCATGTTCTCGCCGCTGGTGAGCCAGAACTTGCCGCCGGTCTGCGCGTTCTGCCAGTAGCTTTCCTTCAGTTTGCCGTCGATCTTTATCTGGTTGCGCGATTCGCCCGCCACCGCGAAGACCTTCATCTGCTTTTTGACCAGTTTCGGCTTGGATATCTCGACCGGGGGCAGTTTCGCCCGTTTTTTGCCGTCGTCGAGCGCCGGTTCCGGCGTCATGCGGTCGTTCCCCTTGAAGAAGCCCGCGTGGACGATCATCTTGTCGCTGTCGAACCATACCGGCAGTTCCTTGATGGCGGCGTCGTCGCGGATGATGTCGCCCAGCGGCAGTTCTTTTATGCGGCCGTCGGCGAAGGGATGATCGTAGACGAATATCTGTTCGCCCGCCGGGTCTTCGAAATGGAAGAACATCTTCCATCCGTCGGAGAGCTGTTTCTTGAAACGCCAGAACGATACCACCTTGAAGCTCTGGCCGTGCTGCGGCTTGAGCGGCTCGGTGTAGAAGGAAATAAGCTCGGCCGCGCCGTCGTCGAACGATGCGTTGACCTTCTGCGCGAACACCGGTATCTCGCTTTCCTTCACCACGCCAGCCGGCTTCGAGCAGGCGGCGGCGACCAACAGAACGACCAGTAAGACGATCTTCTTCATGAAACCCTCCCGTATTTGACCATACATCGTCGGCAGTCTAACCGCTTCACGATATTTCTCAAGAAAATGAAGGTATTTTTTATAGGGAGCGCGCCCGCATCTCTTGACTTCGCGGTACGGTACGGCTATCATCGCGGGCGAAACTTTGGAGACGATCCTCTTTGTTGCGACCGTTCTGTTCGACATCGCTTATCGGCGTGACCGTCTTTTTCCTTTTCTCGTGCGGCGGCGGTGCGTCGAAGCCGCTGGCCGACACCGACCAGTCGGACCAGTCGGACATGTCAGACCTGCTAGATCAGTCGGACCAGACCGATCAGCCTGACCTGCCCGACCTGAGCGAAGTCGAAGGTAGCGATGTCGAAGGTTCCGATCAGCCTGACCCATCCGATGAAACGCTGATCCCCGACGCCGATCCCGTCCTCTTCACCGCCGGGCCGGTGGTCAAAATGAATCCGAACGGCCTTGCGCCGCTGACCGGCGTGGTCGAGCTTTCAACCGCCGTTCCGACGCGCGTATCCCTGACCCTGACCGGCCCCGACGGGGCGCGCGAACTGGCTTTTTCGCCGCTCGGGACGACCCACCGCCATCCGATACTCGGGCTTCTGCCGGGAGAGAGCTATACCGTCCGCGTCTTGGCCACCGATGTGGCGGGCACGACGACGACCCATCCGGACCTTTTTCCGCTCACGGCGCCCTCCCTGCCCGACAATTTCCCCCTCATCGCCGCGACCCTTGCCGCCCCCGAAAAAATGGCGCCGGGCGTCACCTTCATCGTGGTGACCCGCATGCAGGGGGCCAATCCCGGGGTCGAGGCCTTCGGCAGCGCCCTTGTCGCGCTCGATGAGAAGGGGCGGGTCGTCTGGTTCTTCAAGGGCGATGTCCCGATGCACGGACTCTCGTTCCCCGACGGCGGCGGCATATTCATCCAGTTCAACCCCAAACTGCTGATCATCGACCGTTTCGGCGATCTGGTCGCGGGTTGGGAGACCCAGCAGGACCTTTCGGACGAACTCACCGCGGTGGCGGTCCCCAATTTCCATCATGCGGTCGAAATGATGCCGTCGGGCGACATACTGGCGCTCACCAACCATACCGAGCAGACCGCCGGGTACCCGACCAGCGAGACCGATCCCGACGCGCCGACCGCCACTACGACCGTCACCTACGACGATATCCTAGAGTTCGCCCCCGACGGACAGATCGTCGAGTGGTGGCCGCTCAAGGAGATGCTCGATCCGTCGCGGATAGGGTTCATGTCGGTCAAGCCGGTGGCCCAGTGGAGTCATGCGAACTATGTCACCTATCTGGCGGGGGATGACAGCGTGGTGGTATCGGTGCGGCACCAGTCGTGCGTGGTCAAGTTCGATCATGCGACCGGGACACTGCGCTGGATACTCGGCACCCACGACGGGTGGAGCGCTGAATTCCTCCCGTATCTCCTCGCGCCGCAGGGAGCGCCGTTCGATTGGAACTGGTATCAGCATAACCCCAAACCGATGCCCGACGGCCATTTCATCCTGTACGACAACGGCAATTTTCACGCGATGCCTTACGATGCGCCCACGGCGGCGGCCGACAGCCGGAGCCGCGCGGTCGAGTTCGCGGTGGACGAAACGAACATGACCGTTTCGCAGGTGTGGGAGTGGGGGCCGACCGGTGACGAGCGCATCTACACGCCGCTATTGGGCGATGTCGAATATCATCCCGAAAGCGATACGGTGCTCGTCTCCTTCGGCGCGATACTCAAGGACGCCGCCGGCACGCCGACCAATACCCAGCAGAACGCCTTCTCGGCCGCCCGCATCATCGAGGTGACCCGTACCGCGACGCCGGAGGTGCTCTTCGAGGTGCGGCTGGACGATCTTTCCAATAGTTCGCACGGGTGGATGGTCCACCGTGCATCCCGACAACCGTCGCTCTACCCCGACGGTTATCTACAGCCGGTGAAGAGGTGAGAGCGACATGAATCCCCGTTTTTTCCAGCCCGTATGGGACCTGCTCGGCATCAGAGGGTGGGATTCCTACTCGGTGTTCGAGTGGATACCGTTCATACTGGCGATCCCCATCACCTATCTGGTGACCCGCTTCATCAAGATAGATCTCAAGAAGATGTACATCAATCAGGTCTGGATGTTCTACACCGGTGTCCTCGGATCGAAACTCTTTCACATCATTTTCGACGAGAAGCTGGACGAGTATATATCGCTGGTCCGCACCACGGGGTTCCTAGCGCTCCTCAAGCAGGAGTTCCTGATGCCGTGGAAGGGGGGGCAGGTCTTCTACGGCGGGATACTTATGGGGCTGGCCGGCGGGACGCTGTTCGGCTATTTCCTCTACCGCGGCCGCGACCGGTGGCTCTACATCGTCCGGACCTACGATATCGTCGTGTTCACCTTTTATATGATGTCGTCGATCGGCCGCGTCGGTTGTTACCTGCAGGGGTGCTGTTACGGCGCCATCAGCGAGACCTTCGGACAGGTCTTCCCGGGCCGCTCGGCCGCCGCGGGCGGCCTCTTCCGGCAGGGGCTCATCGAGTCGCGTTTCATGGAGACCCCGCCGCTCATCCCGACGCAACTCATCGAGGTCTGCACGAGCGGTTCGATATTCCTGTTCCTCCTGTTCCGCCTGCGCAAGGCCGACCAGCTCTGGACCGGCTACTTCGCGTGGCATGCCCTGATGTTCCACGCTATCGCCCGTTTCTGCATCGAGTTCCTCCGCATCGATAGACGCGGCGGTTTCTGGATATTCTCCACCTCGCAGTGGATCGCGATCACCGTCGCGACCATCCTTATCATCATCCGCATCCGTATGATCAGAAAACAACATACGATAGAGGCCCCCCATGACCAACCTGCTGTTTGAGATCGGTTTCGAGGAATTCCCGCAATCCTTCATCATCCCGGCGGCCGAGCACCTGAAAACCCAGATGGTGGAACGGATGACCGCGGCGCGCATCGCCCCGGCGACCGTCGAGGTGTTCAGCACTTGTTCCCGTATCGCCCTGAATCTGGGCGGTTTCCCGGCGACCCAGCCCGAACTGCGCGAGAAGGTGCAGGGGGCGCCCAAGAAGGTGGCGGTCGGCGCCGACGGGAAACTGGGCAAAGCGGGCGAGGCGTTCCTCAAGAAATACAACATCACCGAATATACCTTTGAGCAGTCGGCCGACGGCAAGGGTGAACTCATCACCGGCTGGCATGTCGAACCGGGCCGTCCCGTGAACGACATCATCGTCGAGATGCTCGATACGCTTCTTTCCACCATGCCCTTCCCGAAATCGATGCGCTGGGGCGACGGCGACCTGTCGTTCGCGCGGCCGATCCGGTGGCTCCTCTGCCTCATCGACGACAAGCCGGTGGAGCGGTCGTTCCACGGCATCGCCTACGGGAAAACCTCCTTCGGCCACCGCTTCATGGCCCCCGGCGCCGTGCCGGTCACCTTCGCCACCTATGTCGCGGCGCTTGAAAAAGCGTCGGTCATCGTCGAGCACGAGAAGCGGGCCCTCTTCATCCGCGCCGAGGTCCAGCGCATCGCCCGCGACCTTAAGGGGAACGACGGCGTCGACGAGGAGCTGGTCGAAGAGGTCGCCAACATGACCGAACGGCCGGTGGCGGTCGTCGGCACCATCCCGGCGAAAAACGCCGATCTGCCGCCCGAACTGATATCGCTGGTCCTTAAAGAGAATCAGCGCTATTTTACCATCTACCGCTCCGACCGGCACGAACTCCTGCCGCAGTTCATATCGTTCCTCAACAACGCCCCGACCGATCCCAAAGTAGTAGTGAAAGGGTGCGAGAAGGTGGTCGCGGCGCGGCTATCGGATGCGGCGTTCTACTACTACGACGACCGCAAGAAGGACTTCGCGGGGCTCACCGAAAAACTTTCCGGCATGATGTTCCAGAAGGAACTCGGCTCCTACCGCGACAAGGTGGAACGGACCGCGAAACTGGCCCGTTTTATCGGCGAACGGTACTTCGGACTCGACGCGAAAGAGGCCGACGCGGCGGCCAAGGCGGCGCTCCTCATCAAGAACGATCTCATCACCGGCGTCGTCTTCGAGTTCCCCGAACTGCAAGGGACGATGGGCCGTTATTATGCCCTCAACGCGGGGCTTGATGCCGTGACCGCGCAGGCGCTGGAGGAACACTACCTGCCGCGTTTCTCGGGCGACCGTCTCCCCGAAACGGTGCGCGGCGCGGTGCTCGCGCTCGCCGACAAGACCGACACGATAGTCGGCGGCTTCATGGCGGGGATGAAACCGACCGGCGCCAAGGACAAGTTCGCGATACGGCGCAACGCCATCGGCCTTCTTCAGATAGCGGCCGAACGGGGCATCGCGCTCGATATCGAGGAACTTTTCGCCCATGCCGCCGGACTCGTTTCGGCGCACAGCGCGAAACTGAAACTCGATGTCAACGACCTCGCCGACTTCATGAAACAGCGCTACTACGCGATATTCCCCTACGAGACGCCGATGGTGAAATCGGCGGTCGAGGCGGGCTGGCGGGTGCCGGCCGAGGTGAAGCGGCGCGTCGCCACCATCGCGAAACTGGTCGAGGAAAAGGATATCCTTGAGATGGTGCAACTGCTCAAGCGCTCCGGCAACATCCTCAAGAACGCGAAGGATGACGAGGGGCGCGTCATCGACGAGAAGAAGTTGACGGCGGCCGAGGAGAAGGAGCTGTATGCGGCGCTCGCGAAGGTGAAGAAGGAGATAATGGCTCCTGCTTTAACTGATCTTGGGGCGGCGCACGCGATCATATCGCTCAAGCCGCTCATCGACCGGTTCTTCGACAAGGTGCTGGTGATGGATGAGGACCCCGCCGTCCGGGGCAACCGTATCGCGCTCATCCGCGACATCGTGACTCTCGTCACCGCGCGCATCGGCGACATCTCGTGGCTGGGAGTGTGATATAAATCAAATATAAGAGGGCGCAATGACAACAACAATAATCGGTATTTTTGGCGGATTGCTCATTGCCTCGGTGACTTATTTGTTTACTCAATGGCGGGAACGAGAAGCGGAATGGAGAAAAGAAAAGCTCTTATATTACAAGGCATTTGTTGAAAGTTTGAGCGGAATCTTGGAAGGTGAATCCACATCAGAAGGTCAGCAAGCTTACGCGAGGGCCTGCAATAACTTATCGTTGCTTGCCCCGCAATCCGTTATTGAGGCATGTGATGCTTACAGAAACGAAACTTCTATATCAAACCCTAACCGCACTTCAGAAAAACACGATAAGTTACTTGCGATACTTCTTCTGGCGATTCGTCGAGACATAGGTATTTCTCCGTCGGATAATCCCTCTACTTTTAGTCCAAGATTGTGGGCCTCTGGAGTAAAAAGTGGGGGAAATACGCAATGATGATCATCCGTCCTGAAACACCTGCTGACTATCCGGCGATACGGCAAATACTGATAGATGCGTTCGCCAACCACCCGTACAGCCACCAGACCGAACACCTCATCGTCGAAGCGCTCCGCTCCGCCTCCGCCATGACCCTCGCCCTCGTCGCCGAAGTTGACGGCACCGTCGTCGGCATGGAGTCGCATGAACGGTAATCTGCGCTCTACCATATGAAAAACAGATCGATGCGTCGGACATGGCTGTTGCTGTTCCTCCTGACGGCATGCGTCTCGTTCTATTATACAAATCCCCTTCAGTATTACACCGCTCCCCGGGAACAGTTCCCGGAGCGCCCGCCCCAGAGAGGAGGCCAACTGTTGCTGGGAAAAGAGGCCGTTGTGCACGGGTCGGCGCCGATAGCCATCGAGCCGCCGCGGGAACTCGACGGCATGACCCGGGAGCAGGTCTTTGAACTGCGGCGCGCGGCGGTGAAAAAGAACGCCGGAATGGTCCGTCCCGACTACGAACCGAGTTCGGCCGTCTTCGGCCAGATCGCGGACGGCGCCCCGTGGTGGGGGATGCAGGGAGAGTTCTTCCACGGCGCGGGGGAGCGTAGCATCGAAGGACCCTCGGAAGAGTCGCGCATGATCCTTAATCCGTTACTGCTCTTCGAGACATATTTCGTCTCTCCCAGCATCTGGCAGAAAGATTTTGCATGGAAAGTCAAGGAGATACCGAAGGATCTGCCGCCCGGCGAACGCTTTCCGTTGACCTGCCCGCCGGAGGGGATCGAGTGGTATGCGGACGAGGCGCGCGCCGTGGTGCGGTACGATGTTTCCGCGTGGCTCAAGGCGGTGAACCGGTGGGCCGTCGAGCCTTGGCTGAGCGATGAAGTATGGGTCGATATCCTTGGGATCAACGCGCGGGACATGGGGTTGGAGTGGGTCTATCCCGATCTGGACCGTTCACGCAACATGGAGAAGAAAAAGCCGCCCCAAGAGGCATGGCGATTGTTGAACTTCATCCATAGAGGGGGCAGTTGCCGCTATCCCGGCGGCTGCAACAACGGCAGTCCCTATCAGGAGCCGCTGGATCACTACCACATCACCGAACTGCCCGCGAAGCTCGAGATCCTTCTCTGGGATGAAGAACCGAAAAACACCTCCGCGCCTCCCGATTTTCTGTGGGAGATCGAATTCAGATGAACGACAGTTCGCACACGGCAATAACCCGAAATAGCAAATGAATCAAAACGCTCAAAATATACTTTGAGAAAAGGCTTGATATTCCAGAGTATGTTCTGTAGAGTGTTCCTGTGACTTATAGAGTGGTGGGGAGGCATCATGGATCGCGCTCTTACTTTTCAGAATCGTCACTGGTCGCAGGGACGCTACGAACACTACCTTGATCGCGAACTTCTTGCCCCGGCCATCAAACGCTTCGCGCTCAAGGAGATGCTCGTCCTTACCGGTATCCGCCGGAGTGGCAAGTCCACCATATTCAAGTTGATCATCAACCACCTGCTTGATACCGGCGTCCCTCCGGGTGCGATCCTCAGCGTCAACTTTGATGACCCTTTCTTCGCCGAGGTCTGTGAAGACCCGCGCAACCTTGAAACGATACTTGAGAATGCTCAGAAGCTGACCGGCCGTCCGATCGAATACCTGTTCTTCGACGAGATACAGCAGGTGACCAACTGGGAGAAGTATCTGAAAAGTGCCTATGACACCGACCGCTTCAAGAAGATATGCGTCACCGGATCGAATTCTTCTCTTCTCGACGGCGAGTATGCGTCGCGTCTTTCGGGTCGCTACATACTTCAACGGGTTCATCCCTATTCGTTCTCCGAGCGGTTGGGACACGGTGGGATCAAAAGTTTGCTGGACCTCCACAGCCGCAAGAGCGAAGCGCTCGCCATAGTGGATGACATGCTCGAATATGGCGGCTATCCCGAGGTGAGCGCCGGAACCGATCCCGATATGCGCCGAGACCTGATCCTCTCTTACTACGAGACCATCATCCTCAAGGATTGTATCGCGAACGGCGCAGTCCGTGAGGTGAAAAGTTTCCGTCAACTTGTCCATTATCTGCTTTCGAACATTACCTCGCTCTACTCGTACAGTTCGCTTGCCAATCGATTATCCGCCTCCGATATGAGCATGAAAGAATTCGTTCGCCTGCTCGAAAGGAGCTTTCTGGTGACCGAGGTGCCGTTCTTTTCCTATTCCGTTGCCACGCAGACGCGGCACAAGAAGAAACCCTACTGTGTCGACAACGCATTTCCCGCGAATGTCTCTTTCCGTTTTTCCGCTGATCGGGGTCGTCTCTTCGAGAACCTTGTTTTCTCGGAATTACATAAACGAGACGCCGAGCTTTTCTACTTTCACGATACCTACGAATGCGACTTCATCGTGAAACGCGGTGACGCCTTTGAAGCGGTACAGGCGGCATGGGAACTTAAAGGCGACACCCTCGACCGCGAACTGCGTGGTCTGCGTAAAGCGATGGATCAGCTCGGCCTTAAGAGCGGCACCATTGTGACCTACGACACCGAGCAACAGCAAGACAACATAGCCATAGTACCTTTCTGGAAATACTTCTTTGGCCGGTACTCGGCATGAACAGTAGCCTGCGCTCTACCATTATATTAATAGCGCTCGTCGTACTCGGCTGGTACTTCTGGCCCGACAACGGCAGAGAACGGCCCGCCGGAGTGCTCGCCCCCGATATCCCGGTGCAGGAGAACCTGACGGCCCAGCCGGTGAAGGATTACGGCAAATACACTATTACCGGGCTGGCGAAGTTCTCGATGAAGGGGCGCGTCCTGTCGGCCGAACGGTACTGGATCGACGGCGGATCGGCCATCGTGCCGGTCGATCTGGCGCTGGGGTGGGGGAAGATGTCCGACAGCGCGGTGCTGGACCAACTGAAGATATCGCAGAGGGGCCGTTTCTACTTCTGGAAGCCGAAAGAGAGCGACCCGCCGATCCCGCTGGATGAGATAAGCGCATCGAGCGCCAACATGCATCTCATCCCGGCGACCAAGGGGGTGGACCGGCTCATCAAAAAGGCGCGGAAAGGCGATATCGTCGAATTCTCCGGCTACCTCGCGCGGGCCGACGGCAAGGATGGCTTCAACTGGTCGAGTTCGCTCACCCGCAGCGACACCGGCGATGGCGCCTGTGAACTGGTGTATGTGGAAGAATTCAGGATACTGCCGTAAGTGTCGGCGGGAGGTCGCATCGTGTTCTCAAAGTCATCCGATCAGGTTCGTTACTGGATACTCGCGGCCGTATTGGTCGCCCTGACCGGCGCGGCCTATCAGGCGGTCTCCATCCGTTTCCTCACCTATGTGTTCCCGTTCCGCATGCTCTTCGCTATATCGCTCATCTCGGCGCTCGCGGTCTTCTTTTCAGGACTCGGCGCGTTGTTCGCGCGGCGGCTTTCGGGCCGCGACCGGCTCCTGTTCGCGCTCTTGGTCCCGGTCTTTCCGCTGTCGGCGGTCTGCATCAACCTCGCCGACGCGATCCCGTTCCTCGTGGAGAACCCGGTGCCGGCCGCGATACTGTTCACCGCTCCGGCACTGCTGCTCGGCGGCGCACTCTCGGGCCTGTGCTATCAGGAGGTCGCGCGGATCGACCGTGCGCGTCTGAAGCAGCTCATCGCGTGGTCGGCCGTCGCCTTTTTCGTCGGCTATCTCTCATCGGTCTATCTTTTCTCCCTGCTCGGGGTGTGGACGGTACTCATCGCGGCGTCGCTGCTCTTTGTGCTGCCGCTGGTGTACGGACGGCCGATTCTTTCGGGGGTACTGCTGGTGGTGGTCACGCTGACGCCGCTCCTCGGCACCGAGGAGCTGTTCTTCCGCATCTTCGCCCGCGAACCGTATCTTTGGGTGCAGGGGAAGGAGCACGAGAAGCATGTCATGGGTTTCTGGTCGCCCTATGCGCGGCTCGATTTTTACGAGATGGCCGACGGGCGGCTGGCGGGGCTCTACAACCGCGCTCAGCAGTGGGCGGCGGGAGATCCCGTCTACGATGTGGCGATCCGTCAGGCGCTCTACCGGCATATCACCGGCGAGGTGCTGGTGGTGGGATCGGGCGGCGGCTACGGCCTCTTGTCGCTCACGCAGGCATCATCCATCACCGCCATCGAGATCGATCCGGGGGTGGTCGAGGCCATGAAGGGACCGCTCGCCCGGTACAACCGGAATGTCTACAATACCGCCCGGCAGGTCTTCGCCGGCGACGGCCGGGCGTATCTCGACCGGACCGACCGGCAGTTCGACTTCATCATCTTCGAGGCGGCCGACCTCAGCTACACCACCACCCCGCACAGCTTCATCAGTATCGAGAACTACCTCTATACCGAAGAAGGTATCGCGCAGGCGATCAAGCACCTCAAGCCGGAGGGCGTGTTCCTGATACTGGTCACCAAGGAACTGATCCCGGCGCCCAAATTCATCAACGCGCTTCCCGAAGGGGTACGGTGGCGGCTTTTTGAGGGAAATCTTGAGGTGGTCAAGAGCATTCAGATGAATTTCGACTTCATCCTCGCCTCCCATTCGGCCGAAAAGATCGCATGGTGGGAGGAACGCCTCAAGAATCCGCAGTTCCAGATGAAGGCGGTGAGTTCCAGCGAATTCCACCGGAAAAGCTCGTTCGGCCTCGATCCCATTACCGACAACCGGCCGCTCCTCTATTTCCGGGGCTGGCAGCAGGCGATACCCTTCTTCATCCTGTTGTTCATCCTGACCGGCACGCTCGGTTTCGTTACGATCCGGGCGCCGCGCCGGAAAGAGGCGCTTTTCTTCTCGCTGCTCGGCGTCGCCTTCATGATCACCGAGCTCTATATCATCAACAGCATGCGCGCCTACCTCGGCGGCTACCTCGAGACGGCGTCGCTTCTGCTCGGGACGCTGGTGCTGGGGACCGCCGTCGGGACGCTCGTCCACGACCGCATCACCGATAAACGGGCCGCCGTCGGTCTGCTCATCGCACTGCCCCTCATGATGCTGATGCTCTACTATGCGCCGCTTATGTGGGCCGCCCCGCTCAAGGTGCTGTGGATACTCGCCGCGCTGGCGCCGGCATCCATCCTCATGGGAACGCTTTTCCCCAAGGCGCTCCTGCGGTCGCACGGCGTTGAGACGGCGCGGTACTATGCCATCGACACCATCGGCGCATCGCTGGGATTGGTGCTCTTCTATCTGCTGATGCTGGCGGGCGGTTTCTCCCTTATCGCGGCGGCGGCGGTCGCGCTCTACGGCGCGTCGCTGTATGTGCTTAATACAATTAGGTAATTCTTAGAATTCAAGCTGAAAGATGACCGGGATGTCGACGACCGAGTCGACCGCTTCGCCGTTGGCCAGCAGTGCCGGTTTGAACTGCCACTGCCGTATCGCGGCGAGCGCCGCCTTGGCGAACAGTTCATGGTCCGACGCGACCACCTTGGCGTCGACTATCTGTCCGAGTTTATTGATCGATACCTTCAGCAGGACCTCCCCCTCGACCTCGTCTTTGCGCAACTGCGCCGGATATTCGGGCTTTATCTTCATCTTGATCTCGGGCATCTTGGCGAGTTTGAAGACCGGGACCGGGGTGAAGACCGGCCGTTTGTCCTCGACCTTCGCGAGGTCGCGGACCTTTTCGGGCGGCGTGTATTCCTTCTCCATCTCCTTCATCAGCGTATTGCCGACCCGCACCCCGATGCCGGTGTCGGCCGTGGCCACGGTATCCTTGGTGACGCCGAAGACCGGTTGCACCTCTTCCTGCTGTGGGGCCGGCTTTTCGGTGTTCGGCGGCGGCGGGGTGGGCTTCGGTTTGGGCTTCGGTTTGGGGGGATCGGGCGGTTTGGGCGGGTCGGGTTTTTTCACCTCGAAGGGGACGAAGGTGCTTTTCTTAAAGAGTTTGCGTGCCATCTCCGAGTCGTTGATGAGGACGACCGTCTCGATGAAGGCGCCGTGCAGGAGCGCCGAAAGGGCGATGCCGACGATGAGATAGGTGTCGGATCGCTTCACGGGGCCGCGCCCTCGTATTCGACATTTATCGCGAAGTTGTAGAGTTCCATCCGGCGGATCATGTCGATCACCTCGACCACCGTGCCGTGAAGCACCTGCCGGTCGGCCGATATGATGACCTGCAGTTCGGGATCGCTCTTCTTCTCGTCGGCCATCCGGGCGCGGAGTCCCTCGAAACCGGACATCTGCTGGCCGCCGACATAGTAATCGCCCGCTTTCGATATGACGATGGAGAGGGTCTTCTTGTTCACCTCCTTGCTGGTGGCGGCGTGCGGCAGTTCGACCTCGATGGCCTCCTTGAGCATGAAGGTGGAGACGAGCATGAAGATGATGAGGAGGACCAGCATGATGTCGACCAGCGGCGTCACATTGATGGAAGCGATGATCTCGTCGTTGTTCCTGTTGTCGAAGCCTGCCATCGGTTACTCCTTACCGGGCGGAGACGATGCGGTCGCGGCCGGCCCGTTTGGCCTCGTAGAGCGCTTCGTCGGATTTGCGGATGAGCGGTTCGCGGTCGACGGCATGGACGGGGGCGGTGGCGATGCCGCCGCTGATGGTGATCTTGATGTCGTTCGCGCCGATGATGAGCGCCGCTATCATCATCCGCAGGCGGTCGGCGTAGATGACCGCGCCGTTGAGATCGGTCTCGGGAAGAATGATGAGGAATTCCTCGCCGCCGATGCGGCCGATCATATCGATGGCGCGCAGGGAATTGAGCACCGTTTCGGCGATGGTCGCGAGCACCGTGTCGCCTTCCGGGTGGCCGTGGGTATCGTTGACCTGCTTGAAGTGGTCGATGTCGATGATGAGGATGGAAAGGGGATTCCCGTACCGTTTCACCCGCTGGAGTTCGCGTTCCAGTTCCCCCATGATCTTCCGCTTGTTGTAGACATGGGTTAGCGCGTCGTGGTTCACCAGCCGTTCGAGCTGAAGCCGTTTTTTGATCATCGAGTTGACGATGGCGCGGAACTCGACCACATCGAAGGGTTTGGTGATGTAGGCGTCCACGCCGTGTTCGATGCCGCGGACGCGGTCTTCGGTGGTGGTCTTGGCCGACATGAAGATGAAGGAGGTGAGGTAGTATTCGTCGCGGTCCCGTATCGCGTCGCGGAACTGGTATCCGTCGAGATTGGGCATCAGGATGTCGCAGATGATGATGTCGGGGCGGAAGGTGCCGAGCTTGTCGAGCGCCTCCTGACCGTCGTGCGCCGTCACGAGGTGATACTTCCGGTCGGCAAGGACGATCTTGACGAGCTGGAGCACATTCTCGTCGTCGTCGACCACGAGGATGTTGAAGGTGCTTTTCTCGAACTCTCCCATTTTCTTCTCCCCCGTTGAATGAACGCCCTCTCCATACCACCGGTCGGGGCGCTTGACAAATTTTCTCCGTCCTTCACCGATCGGCGCGGTCATGGGCAGGCCTTTTCGCTTCTCAGTATATCATGGACGACCTTCGATATCTTCGCCCGCGAGAAGGGTTTCTGGACGACCGCCTCGATACCGAGCCGCGACGGTTCCTGCAGGCTGTCCCAGCCGCCGTAGCCGGTGACCACCGCGACGGGGATGCAGGGGCGTATCATCTTGATGCGGCGCGCCAGTTCCAGCCCGTTGATATCCGGTATGTTGTAGTCGGTGACCACGATGTCGTACAGGGTGGGATTCTCGCGGAACGAGGCGAGCGCGCCGGGACTGTCGGTGAACGGGATGACATCGTAGCCGAGCTGTTCGAGCATGAGACGGACCGAGGTGCAGAAGTGCGGTTCGTCGTCGACGAACATGATGGTGCCGTTGCCGCGGTACACCGTCTCCTCATCCTTTTCGCGCCGCGCCGGTTCGTTCTCCTCCATGACCGGGAGGATGATCGCTATGCGGGTCCCTTCTCCCACGGCGCTGTCTATCTCCATGAGGCCGCCGAGGTTCTTGACCGCCGCCGCGACGATGGCCAGCCCCATGCCGGTCCCCTGTCCGGGCGGCTTGGTGGTGAAGAACGGTTCGAGCGCGTGCTGACGGGTGTAGTCGTCCATGCCGCAGCCGGTATCGGCGATGGTCAGGCGGAAACAGTGACCGCCGCAGGGACCGCCGGCCGGTTCGGCGTCGAGCGTGATGGTGAGCGTCCCGCCGGTGTCCTGCATGGCGTGGAAGGCGTTGGTGCAGAGGTTCATGAGTATCTGGTGGAGCTGGACCGGGTCGGCCATGATCTTTATGTCGTCGCGCCGCAGTTCTTTCCTGACGGTGATGAACTTGGGGAGTGTCGCGGCGAGGAACTTGACCAGTTCGGTGATGAGCGACGCGACCCGCACCGGCTGTTTTTCGCGCTTCATGCGGCGGCTGAAGGTGGTTATCTGCGACACCAGTTCGGTCGCCCGGTCGATCGCCTTGAGGATCTCGTTCATGTGCGCCTCGGCGGGGGAGCCCTTCGGCAGTTCGCCGTGCACGAGATCGGCGTAGGCGAGCATGTAGCCCAGCGTGTTGTTGAAGTCGTGGGTTATGCCGCCGGCGAGCATCCCGATCGCCTCCATCCGCTGGTTGAATTCCACCGCGCTTTCGAGTTTGCGCCGCTCTTCGGTCTGCGAGACGAAGGCGTCGGTCAGCGCGTTGACCTGTTCCATGACGCCCCGGAAATCGCGTCCGACCCGTCCCGGATCGCCGCGCACCTCTATCCGGCCGCTCAGTATCCGGCCGATAAGTTCTTCGAGTTCCCGGACCACATGGTTGATGCCGCCGGTGATGACGGAGGAGACGATCAGGGCGAGTATGACGAAGAGGAGCGCCGACAGTATCGCCGCCGCGAGGAAAGAGGGGTAGAGCGCCGAACTGATGCGCCGGTCTATCTCCTGCTCGTCTATCTCGGCGATGAGCGCCCACCGTTCACCGCCGACCGCGATGGGGGCGTAGGCCGACAGCACCTTTTTGCCGCGGTAGTCGATGGTGAGCGTGGTTCCGGTCCGCCCGGTCAGCGCCTGATCGACCGGGAAGGTCCGTATCGGCTGCTGTCCGCGGAGTTCGGGGGCGAGATGGGCGTCGCTGCGCAGGTGGAGGTCGGGGCCGACGAGGTAGGTCTCGCCGGTGTCGCCCATCCCGGAGCGTTCGAGCATGACGCGGTTCATCTCGACCGTTGAAAGGGCGGGGAAGAGCCGGAGCGTTTCCTCGATGCGGCTTTTCTTGAGGTCGCGCACCGATTCGAGCTGGGCGAAGGCCTGCTCTTTCAGTTCGGCGCCGAATATCTTCGAACCGGTGAAGGTGAGCACCGCGAGCGGGATGATGCCCGAAAGGAGCGATCCCACGATGAGGAGGGTCTTGAGGCGGATCCCTTTGAGCATGTCACTCCGTGTCAGGAGGCGCGGAATTTGTAGCCGATGCCGCGTATCGTTTCGATGCGCTCGGCGTGCGGGCCGAGCTTCTTGCGCAGGCCGAATATCTGGAAGTCGATGGAGCGTTCGGTGATGAAGTAGTCCTCGCCGCGTATGGAGCCGATGACCTGAGCGCGGGAAAAGACGGTGTTCGGGTCGCGGGCCAGAAGGAACAGGATGTCGAACTCGGTGCGGGTCAGCGACACCGGTTTCCCCTCGATGGCCGCCTCGCGTCCCGCGATGTCTATCGACAGGGTGTCGAAGCGCAGGGTGTCGGCCTCGGGGGCGCGGGTGGTCTTGCGGCGCAGGACGGCGTTGATGCGGGCGATGAGCATCCGCGGCCGGACCGGCTTGACGATATAGTCGTCGGCCCAAGTCTCGAGCGCCCTGACCACATCCTCTTCGACCGAGCGGCCGGTGAGCATCACGATGGCCACCTTTTCGGTCGCCTTATTCTTGCGGAGCCGTTCGGCCACCTCGAAGCCGTCTATGCCGGGGAGGGTGATATCGAGCAGGATGAGATCGGGGGTGGTCACTTCCAGTGCGTGCAGCGCCTCTTCGCCGGAGCGGGTGCGGTGGACGACGAAGCCTTCCGACTCAAGAATGAAGGAGATGCTGTTGAGGAGATTCTCCTCGTCCTCCACAAAAAGTATCTTGCCGTTCGGACGCGTTTCCATGAACCCTCCGGTCTCCCACCGTGGAGTTATAGCAGAGTTTTCATCTTTATCAAACTTTTGCTTTTTTTGTCACATATGATACGCTCCGTTGTTCCGTTCATTAAATTTTGGGGAGGCATCACATGAAATTGCGGTATCTGCTGTGCGTGTCGGCGTTTCTGGCGATGACCGTCGCCTGTTCCGACAAGAAAAGCAATGGCACCGACGACGATTTCGTGCCGGTGACGGTGAAAAAGACGATCAAGGCGGCGGAGGGCGGCATCGTGTCGACACCGGGCGGAGAGGCGAAGATCGAGATACCCGCCGGAGCGCTGCAGAGCGACACCGAGATCACCATCGAAGAAAAGCAGCCCGACGGTTATCCCGAGTCGGAAAAACTGGCCAGTGCGGTATGGCACTTCGGGCCCGACGGGCTGGTGTTCGAGAAGCCGATCACGATGTCGATAGAACTCACAAAGTCGACCAAGGCGGGTGAGGTGGCCGTCATCGCGGTCCACCGCGCGGAGGCGTGGCATTCCAAAGGGTGGGAAGGCCAGTTCGCGGCGGGCGACCCGATCATGGCGGGCGATCCCATCATGGCGGGCGATCCCATCATGGCGGGCGACCCGATCATGGCGGGCGACCCGATCATGTCGCAGGTGGGGCATTTCTCCGATTTCGCGGTCTATGTGCGCGACAAGAACGACATAGGCCGGACATGCAAACAGGTATACGACTGTGCGGTCCCCTGCGCCAACGATTTCGAGTGTATGGATCTCTGCAAGGCGGAAGGGAGTCCCAATGCGCAGACGCAATTCACCGCGCTGGTGGATTGCTGGGTGGCTAACTGTGATGCGGAATGCGGCGACGGCGATTCGGCGGGATGCGACGCCTGTGCCGCCGAGAAATGCGCCGCGGAACTGGCGGCCTGCGGCGTCGATCTGACCGGTGCCGATGCGGACGCCGTGGCGTCCGACGACCTCCTGCCCGATGCCGATACGGTGAAGAACCCCGACGACCTGCTGGGCGAATGGGATTTCACAACCGACATGGCGCATATCTCGGTGATGAAGAGCGACACCGATGGCACCTACATGCTCGACATCGGTTTCACCTCGACCGAGGAATTCTACTACTCGCACGCCGGGACCTTCGACGGCCACACCTACACCGGCGACTACACCTACTGGGACGGCTCGACCGAGAAGACGGCGGCGATGACGGTCGTCTTCGCGCTGACCGATCCGAACACGGTCAATGTCGTCATCACCGCCGAAGCGCCGATGGGGAACCGGACCTTGACCGGCGGCGTGCGGCCGGTACCCGACGACGACAGCGTCCTGCCCGACGACGATTCGATCGCGGCGGTCTGCGGCAACACCGTCGTCGAGACGGGCGAATCGTGCGACAGCGGCACCGCGAACTGTGCCGATTCGCTCTCCGGGGCGACCGGCACCGTCTATTGCTGCGCCGCCACCTGTACCTGGAATCTCGATCGGTGCGTGACCGACGGCGTCTGCTACGGCGGTTCCTATTTCAAGTATGTGTCGACCTTCGACCTGTGCGTCCGGCGTGCCACCGGCGTACCGCCGACCGAACAGACCGCCTGTTACGATTCCTCGGGGTTGATAAGCTGTCCGGCGGCGGCCGATCCCTTCGCGGGACAGGATGCCCAGTATTTCAGCGGGAACACCAAGCTGTTCATGAACTATACCGAATCGGTCTACGACCAATCGACCGGACTCACCTGGCAAAAGACTTTCATAAGCGACTATTCGCTGGACGGTTATTGTTCATCGGTCGACGGTTGTACCTATGCCGAGGCGCAGGCCTTCTGCGCGGCACAGCAATGGGAGAGCGCGAGCGGCTGGCGTCTGCCGACCGACCGCGAGTTCGACACCATACTGAATTTCGGTCTGGATCCGATGTTCGATGCCGATTCGTTCGTCAATATACCGGCCAATCAGGGTATCTGGACATCGGTCGAAGTGCCCGGCAATACGGCGCAGGCGTTCGAGGTTTACAGCCATTCGGGCTCTTTTGAACCCTACGACAAGGCGACCGTCGCGAAGGTGCTGTGCGTCAACGGGACCTACTATCAGCCCTTGATGCAGGCGGTGTCCTACCTGCGCAACAACGAGCCGCTCTGGGTGGACGATACCACCGCCCTGATGTGGACACCGGTCGTCAACGCGACGGCGACATGGGAACAGGCGTTGGCGGAGTGCCTCGCGTTGACCTACGGCGGCTACGACGACTGGCGTCTGCCGACGGTCAACGAACTGCGGACCATCTATGACATGGCGGTGGGCGACTTCACCTCGACCGAATTCCCCGGCAACTGGAGCGTAGAGCAGTGGACATCGACCACCGCCGGGTACAGCGCCGGCGCCGCTTATGTCGTCAACGGTATGAACGGCGTGCGGTATCCCGCCTACAAACTCGGCGCCGTCGGTGTTCGCTGCGTCCGGTAGAGTTTACTGGAAAAATGCGTCCGACGGGGTATCATAGCGCGACACCGGTCCGCTGACAGCTACGGAGAGACGCATGAAACAGGAAAAGAACGGGGCGAACGGCAGCATCTTCTTCACCGACGGCAAACTGCTCGGCAAGGACCTCAAGCCCGACTTCGAGAAGGCGATAGAGTACCTGCTGGTCAAGGACCGCACCACCGTCAACTCGCGCGATATCTACTTCGCGCTCGCCTTCGCCATCCGCCACCGGCTCATCCGCAAATGGCTCCGCACCCAGTACGAGTACCGCAAACAGGATGCCAAGCGGGTCTACTACCTCTCGATGGAATTCCTGATGGGCCGACTGATGGGCAACATGCTGACCAACACCGAATACTATAAGGAATGCTCCGAGATACTCATGCAGCTCGGCTACAACCTTGAGGACATCCGCGACATCGAACCCGACATGGGACTCGGCAACGGCGGTCTGGGGCGGCTGGCGGCCTGCTTCCTCGATTCGATGGCGACCATGGGCCTGCCGGCCTACGGCTACGGCATCCGCTATGAATACGGCATTTTCAAGCAGGAGATAAAGAACGGCTGGCAGATCGAATTACCCGACAACTGGCTCAAGTACGGCTGTCCGTGGGAGATCGCGCGGCCTCATCTCGAATACCGCGTCCAGTTCGGCGGTCGTGTGGCGACCGAACAGGATGAGGCGGGACGCTTCCATTTCAAGTGGGTCGACACCGAGGATGTACTCGCCCTCGCCTACGATGTGCCGGTCCCCGGCTACCGCAACAACACCGTCAATAACCTGCGGCTCTGGCAGGCGAAGGCCACCACCGAGTTCGACTTCAGCAGCTTCAACAGCGGCGACTACATGGCGGCGGTCGACGGAAAGAACAAGTCGGAGAACATCTCGAAGGTGCTCTACCCCAACGACAATGTCCACGCCGGCAAGATACTGCGGCTCAAACAGCAGTACTTTTTCGTCTCGGCGACCCTGCAGGACATCATCTACCACTTCAAGAAGGCATACGACGACTTCCGCGAGTTCCCCGACCGCGTGGCCATCCAGCTCAACGACACCCATCCGGTCATCGCGATACCGGAGCTGATGCGCCTGCTCATGGATCAGGAGGGGTTCGAATGGACCGAGGCGTGGGACATCACCACCCGCACCTTCGGCTACACCAACCATACGATACTGCCCGAGGCGCTCGAAAAGTGGGATGTCGAACTGCTGGGACCGCTCCTGCCGCGCCAGCTCCAGATCGTCTACGAGATAAACCGCCGGTTCCACAACGAACTGCGCGACATGGGGCGGTTCGACGACAACGCCGTCGCCCGGATGTCCATCGTCGAGGAGGCGACCCCCAAGATGGTCCGGATGGCCAACCTCGCCATCGTCGGCAGCCATTCGGTCAACGGCGTCAGCCAACTCCACACCGACATCCTGAGGAACGATATCTTCCGCGACTTCTGCCGCTACAATGCGACACTCTTCAACAACAAGACCAACGGCATCACGCCGCGCCGCTGGCTTAAGAAAGCGAACCCGTTCCTTGCCAACATCATCTCCGACCGCATCGGCGAAAGGTGGGTGACCGATCTCGATAAACTGCGGAAGCTCGAACCGCTCGTCGAGGAGGCCGAGTTCCGCGAGCTGTGGCGCGAGGCGAAACTGCTCGCCAAACGGCATCTGGCGCGCTATATCAAGGAGAATTACGGCATCGCGGTCAACCACAACTCGATCTTCGATGTCCAGATAAAGCGGCTCCACGAATACAAGCGGCAACTCCTCAATGTGCTCCATGTCATCACCCTCTACAACCGCATCAAGGCGCACCCGGAGCGCGAATTCGTGCCGCGCACCGTCATCTTCGGCGGCAAGGCGGCGCCGGGCTATCAGGTGTCGAAGCTCATCATCAAGCTCATCAATTCGGTGGCGCAGGTGGTGAACAACGACCCGGCGGTGGGCGACCGGCTGAAGGTGCTCTTCCTCAAGAACTACTCGGTGTCGCTTGCCGAGAAGATCATCCCGGCGACCGACCTTTCGGAGCAGATATCGACCGCCGGTTACGAGGCGTCGGGCACCGGCAACATGAAGTTCATGCTCAACGGCGCGCTCACCATCGGCACGCTCGACGGCGCGAATGTCGAGATGGCCGAAGAGGTGGGCAGCGAGAATATCTTCATTTTCGGGCTCAAGGCGCACGAGGTCCGCGAGCTCAAGAAGCGCGGCTACAATCCGCAGGAATACTACCAGCGCGACGCCGAGATGCGCAAGGTGCTCGACATGATCAACACCGACTACTTCAACAAGAACGAGCCGGGTATCTTCCAGTTCCTCTACCAGAACATCGTGCTGTTCAGCGACCACTACTGCCTGCTCGCCGATTACCGCGCCTATGTCGATATGCAGGAGAAGGTGAGCGAGCTGTTCAAGGATCAGGAAGAGTGGACGAAGAGGTCAATACTCAACACCGCCCGCTCCGGCAAATTCTCCTCCGACCGCACCATCATGCAGTACGCCGACGAGATCTGGAAGGTCAAGCCGATAGTCATCCCCGACGAATAATCGAGAAATCCGCTTCGAAATAAAGATTTTCTTTTACATCGAATCGCGCATTGCTATACTTTCGCCGGACAACGGAGTTCGGAGCCCATGCGCCTCTTCCCATTTATAAGTGTTCTTATCGCGGCCTCTCCGCTCTTCGCCTTTCCCGACTGCATCAACAAGGAGCCGGTGACCGAGGAATGTCTCAAGACGGTCTACGAGTCGGGTGAGGAGGAACTCTACCTCGAATTCTACCCTAAGGTGCAGTTCCGCGAGAAGGAAGGGGCCGCGGCGCGCCGGGTGCTCGCCCTCTACCGCGCCGGCCGCGAGTCGGAGATCCCTGCCGCCATCAAGGAGCTGCCCGACAAACGGCGCAAGACGCTCCTGTTCCGCTACCTCGCCTTCCGCGCCGAATTCTCGGCGAAGAAATGGAAGGCGGCGCGCAAGACGCTCGATGGGCTTGCGACCGACTATCCCGCTTTCTACCGTGAGCGGGCGCTCGGCTGTCTCGAAGGGGACATGTTTCTCGCCGAACGGAAATGGAAAGAGGCGATACCGAAATACGACAAGTGCCTGCGGGAGGACAAAAACGAGGCGGCCGCCTTCAACCGTATCGTCGCCAAGGAGCAGGGGAAGGGGGCCGACGCGAAGTTCATCCCCGACTATCTCGCGTTCTTCGACGAGATGGGATATGTCGCCCAGCGTCCCGCCATCCGCGAACGGCTCCTGTCGATCCGCCGCGCCAAAGGGCTTCCGGTCGAGGGATCGCCGCTGTTCGTCAAGTGGTTCGCCGCGATGCGCAAAGAAGGTCTCGCCGACGAGTTCTACTGCGAGGTGCTCACCGAGATGGGCTATCCGATGTCGCTGGAGGCGGGGCGCTATCTGGTCGGCAAGAAACGGTACAGCGACGCGATAACGCTCATCGACCGCGAGATCGGGAAGTGCCCGCACGAGGAGTGCCGCTACTCCTACGGCTGGGAGAAGTTCCGCATCCTGTCGAGCAAAGGGGTCCCGGCCGAAGGGGCCGCCTACATGCGGTGGCTCGCCGAAAGCCTTTCGGGTCAGCGCAAGGAACGGGTGCTGTTCCACGCCGCCGTCTCCTTCATCGAGTCGAACAACACCCCGGCGGCGCGCGAGATACTGGAAGAGACGGTCTACAAGAATCCCAAGTCGGCGTGGTTCCTCCAGTCGCTCTACCGGCTCGGGCTCATCCATCTCATGGAGGGGAACGAGTTTTACGCCTACCTCCTCTGGGGCAACTTCGTCTTCGCCGCGAACCTTAAGCCGCGTGGCGCGGGGGTGGGCGATTCACTGCAGACGATGCAGTCGCTGACACTCTTCTATGACCGGCTGTTCAACTACTACCTGTTCAGCGGTTCGAACGACTATGAATGCGGCGCGCAGGACGACGGCGACTGCACCGCGAAGGATTTCATATCCTACTACGACTTCCTCTACTATCACCTTGCCGCCGCGCCGAAACTGGCGGCGGTCAAAAAACCGGCCGCGAGCGACGAGTCCCGCCGCGCGAAGTGGCGTGCCGCCCTGCGTACCTTCGACAGCGATCCGTACGAGGAGTTGCTCGACGCGGTGGAAAAGGCGCCCGCCGCGTTCCGTAAGGACGAGACGGTCGAGAGCATGGCCTTCTTCGCGCGGCACCGCCTGCTCGACGGCCTCCTTTTCTATGAACGCTACACCCGTGCCAAGGATCTCCTTCCGGCGAACGCCGGCGATCCGGTGGTGCCGTTCGTCATGCGCAACCTCGCCCTGCCGGTTTACAAGGCGGCCGAAAAATACGCCCGCATCATCGACAGCATCTACGAGGCGATAAAGGCGTCGCTCAAGTTCGCGCCGCAGTACGGCGACACCGACAAGTGGAAGATACTCTACCCGGTGCCGCACTTCGACGCGGTGATGCGGCTTTCGGAAGAGTTCTCCATCTCGCCCGCCTTCCTCTACGCCATTATGCGGGCCGAGAGCTTCTACCGTGACTGGGTCGTGTCGGGGGCGGGAGCCATCGGCCTCATGCAGATCATGCCGTCGACCTTCCAGAAGATATCGGGGCAGTCGGGGATCAAGGTCAAGGACCCGTTCAATCCGTACGAATCGCTCAAGGCGTCGGCGTGGTATCTCTCGAAACTGCTCAAGCGGTTCGACGGCAACATCATCCTCGCGGCAGCCGCTTACAACGCCGGGCCGAAGAAGGTCGGACAGTGGTATCAGCAGTTCGGCGATCTGCCGGGGATGTCGTTCATCGAGCTCATCCCGTATCAGGAGACGCGCAACTATGCGAAGCGGGTTGCCCGTTTCTACGAGATATATTCGTATCTGTACGAAGGGTCGTTCTATCACTTGGAGCTGGGAGAGCCGTTTGAGATCAAGGAAGATCCTACCGTGGTTGATTTTTAGTATCGCCCTGCTCCTCACGGCGGGCGAAAAGGGAGGCGACGAGTTCCTCTACCTCCATACCGCGTCGTTCAACTTCCATGACGGCGTCCCCTTCATTCGTGTCCATGTCAAGGACCTTCCGGCGCCGCTGGCGGTGTCCGGCGCGGTCCGGTTCTCGTGCGGCGGAAAGGATCTGTCGGCCGACGCGGCGACCGTGACGCTCACCGGCTATACCGCACCGGTGGTCCGGTACCGCGTGGCGATCGAGGAACTGACCGGGGCGGCGCTTTCCGGGTATCGCGACCGGGTCGCGCAGGTGGCGGCCGAGACGGGGCGGCCGGTGGAACTCTTCATGACCGGCGGCATCTTCTCCATCAGCGAGCGTCGCATCGACAACCGCGAATATTACATCGCCCTCAAGGAGCTCTTCGATAAAGAGGCGGCGGTGAAACTGCAGGATGCACTGCGGGCCGAACTTCCGGGCCGCCAGATACTCGCGCTTCCCTTCTTCGTCAGCCCCTCGCAGGCGACAATCACCGTCGAGGGAACGGGAAAGAAACTGACCTGCGACCGGTTCGTGAAACTGGAGCCGACCGGCCCGGCCACGGCGGGCGGTCTTATCCTCGGCGGCCACGCCGCGCAGTTCCTCTACGGTTCGGCCGACGGGACGCTGGGCCTCGTGGTGGAGGAGGATGTCGAGAAACTGCTCTACCGTATCCTGCCGGGCGAGATGTTCGCCTCGGCGCCGGCCGAAACGCTCAAGGCGCAGGCCATCGCGGCGCGGACCGACATCTTCATGCAGCTTGGCAAGCGGCACATCGGCGATCCGGTCCACATCTGTTCCGAGGTCCATTGCCAGAAACTCGACTGGAAGAGCGATGCGGTCGCACCGAAGTTCCGCGACGCGGTCGATGCGACGCGCGGCGAGATACTGCTCCACAAGGATCTCTATGTCGCCCGCGCCCCCTATTCATCGAGTTGCGGTGGTCACTCCGAGAATATCAAAAATGTCTGGTTCTCGGCCGAAAAGGAGTATCTGCAGGGTGTCTGGGACAGCGACCGGCCGCAGAAATTCAATCTGACGCGCGGTGTCGAGGTGCGCAAGTTCCTCGAAGAGGGGGCGGGCGACTGTGGCATTGCGCTCAACAAGAAGTTCCGCTGGCAGAAGGATATCCCCGCAAAAAAAATGGACGAGCTGCTTTCTTCGCTTGGCGTCGGCCATGTCACCGACATCAAACCCTTGGAGCGTGGCGTGTCGGGGCGCGTCTGGAAACTGCTCGTCACCGGCGACACGGGAGAGAAGCCGGTGTGGGGCGAACTGGTGATGCGGCGGCTCATCGACGACCTCCCCAGTTCGCTCTTCGCGGTCGACTACGACGAGAAGAAGAAGGTCTGGAAGTTCTCCGGGGCGGGATGGGGGCACGGGGTCGGGATGTGCCAGATGGGGGCCATCGGGCTCGGCCAGAAGGGGAAAAAATACCGCGAGATACTCGGACGCTATTACCCCGGCACCTCCGTCACGAAAATTTATTGAGAAATACTATGAATATTCCGGTGGCGCTTCGGTCTGGCTCTTTGAAAAAGCCATACTAGGCATGGAGGGTGTCATGTTATCACTGATCAAAAAGTCACTCATCTGGATTGTCAGCGGTACCGTGTCGGTCATCCTGACCGCCTGTTACGGTATGCCGGCGGGCGACTATCAATGTTACGGCGAACAAAAAAAGGTAAAAGCGGTTGACCCGAACAATGATCCAATACCGGGACTTCTGGTCACTTCCGAATTAGATGATGCGGGTCTTCATACGGGCGCAGACGGCACGGCAACACTGGAGGTCTTCTGTAATCGAAACATTCTGGTGACCGTTGAAGATGTGGATGGTTCGGCGAACGGTTCGTATTTCACAAAGACGGTGTCCGTAGAAGTCCCTCCGGCCGATGAGATTGAGATCATTGTCATGGAGCCGGGAGAGCCGGGAGAGGTTTCCCCCGATTCCGACGCGATTATCTTCAGGCACGATATATAACTAAATAGAAAAACAGTGCTTTCCCTCATCCGTGAAACGGCGTGGCGGGCATACCGCAAAATTGAAGAGCGCGAACATCGCCTCCAGTACTTTTTCCTTGAGATAACCCGCCGGTGCAACCTGCGCTGTATCCACTGCGGCTCCGACTGCAGTAATGAACGGCGTACCGGCGAACTGACCACCGACAGCTGGATCAAGATCATCGACTATGTCAAGGAACACTTCGGGACCGGCCTCACCTTCGTCCTCTCGGGCGGTGAACCGCTGGTCCACCCCGAATTCTTCCGCATCGCCGGACATATCGCCGAGATCGGGATGCCGTGGGGACTCGTGACCAACGGCATGACGCTGGACGGGAAACTGATGGACCGGCTCATGGCGGCCCGCATCGGCAGTATCACCCTGAGCGTCGACGGAATGGAGACATCGCACAATTTCCTGCGGAACGACCGGCGCGCCTTTGCGGCGATGACCCGCGCCCTTGCCGCTATCGGGAATTCCGGAGTGCCTTTATGCGATGCCGTGACCTGTGTCCATCCCGGCAATATCGGCGAACTGGATCAGATAGCGGAACTGCTCATCGAGAAGAAGATGCCGGCGTGGCGGCTCTTTCGCATCTTTCCCAACGGCCGTGCCGAGAAGGATGCGCGCCTGCACCTTTCATCCGAACAAACGGAACAACTGCTCGACTGGATAGTGGCGAACCGGCCGCGCTATAAAGAGCGGGGGCTTGCCGTATCGGCGAGTTGCGAAGGCTATGTTCCCTTCAAACGCGATCAGACGATCCGCGACCATCCCTTCTTCTGCCGCGCCGGCATCAACATCGCCGGCATCCTCTGCGACGGCACGATAACCGGCTGTACCAACAATCACGAAGGCTTCGCGCAGGGGAACATCCTCCGTGACGATCTGGCGACGGTGTGGGAGAAACGATTCGACGAGTTCCGGTCGCGCCGGTGGGTCGATACGACCGACTGCCGCACCTGCCGGCATCTTTCAAAATGCCGCGGTGGTTCGATCCATTTGTGGCGGATGGGCGACAAGAAGCCCCGTTTCTGCTATGTCCCCGAACGGGATCGATAGGTCCGGTCGAGCCAGAAGAGCCCCAACATCGAGATGAAGCCGACCGAGCCGAGGAGCGCCCATATCTGCCACGGGTGGTAGGTGTCCCAGAGGAGCCGCGCCGCATCGCCGGGGGTGACGCCGAGCTTCGCGACGAGCGTCGGGAAGAGGTCGCCGTCCTTGAGGTTCGCGAGGTCGGCCGCCGGAATGCCGAGTTTATCCACAAGGTATTGTTTTGCGAAGTGGGTCCGCGAGGCGAGCAGGTCGTACAGCGGTCCCGACAGGAAGTTGCCGGTCATCCAGCCGAAGGCGAAAGGCATGTTGGAGTAGCCCATGTAGAGCGCCTTCTTGTCGGACGGCGCGTTCACCCCGACATATTCGCTGAACTTGGGACTGCAGATGATCTCGCCCAGCGAGAAGACGAGCATCATCGCGGCGACCGGCAGGCCGGTCATGAAAAAGCCGGAACCGAAGAAACCGACGGTGGCGAAGGCCATCCCGAGTATGAGCGACACCATCATCTTGAAACGCGACATGAACCACGAGATGAGCATGACGAAGAGGACTATGGCGGTCGCGTCGAGGTTGACGATGAGTTCGGGCTTCACATGTCCCGCGGCGGTCAGCGCGCTGTCGCCCAGTATCGCCTGAAAGGCCGGCGCGATGTCGCGCGAATCGACCCATTCGTCGATGAAGTTGGGGAGAAGGTCCCACACCTGCATGAACATGAGCCAGAAGCCCGACGAGATAAGGAGGAAAAAGAGCATCTTGCGGTCGTGAAGCAGGTTCAGGCCGGTCTCCTTGAACACGGTCAGCGACGATTTCCCGGCGCCGGTCACCTTCGGTTCGCGGTAGAGGAAGAAGGCGGGGAGGAAGTTGAGTGCGGTCACCGCGGCGCAGGCGAAGAAAACATAGTGCCAGGTGGGGGCGTTCTCGTTGCCGCGCAGGGTCGCCGCCATGATCGGGGCGAGCATCGCGCCGATGTTGACCACCCAGTAGAACATCCCGAAGCCGATGCTGGCGTTCTCCGGCTGCACCGACCGGGCGACGGTCCCCTGCACCGGCGGCTTGAAGATGGCGGTGCCGGTGCCGACCATGACCGACGCGCCGAGCATCGTCCAGAAGCCGGTCGCGAAGGCCATCGAAGCGTAGCCGATAGTATTGAGCGTGAAGGCGATATAGAGACTTTTCTTGTAGCCGAAATTATCGGTGAAGCCGCCGCTCACGATGGGGAGCAGACACTGGAACGCCGCCCAGATGCCGAAGATGATCCCTTTTTCGGCGTAGGAGATGCCCAGCCCGTGCTGGTCGGCGCCGGCGATCATGTAGAGCGGCAGGACGGCGCGCGACCCGAAGAAAGCGAGCCGCTCGGCCAGTTCCATGATGTTGACGACCCAGAAGTTAAAGGGGAGGGTCTTCAGTGTTGCGCGGAGAAAGAAGAGCGCTCCGGCGATGATAATGAGGCCGGTCGCGGCGAAAATGGGTCCGAGCATGTGCGCTCCCTATCGGTGCAGGTTAGAATAGTCCGCTTATCGCGCCGTCGCTGGTGATGTCCATCCGGTCGGAGGCGGGTGATTCGGGGAGTCCCGGCATGGTCATGATGTCGCTGGTGTAGACCACCATGAAACCGGCCCCGGCGCTCACCTTCACATCGCGTATCTCGACGGTGAAGCCGGTCGGCCGTCCCTTGAGATCGGGGTTGTCGGAAAGCGACGACTGGGTCTTGGCCATGCAGATGGGCAGGCCGCGGTAGCCCCAATTCTCGCGCTCCTCGATCTTGGTCAGTACCGAGCGCGGGATATGGACGCCGTCGGCGCCGTACATGGTCTTTACCACTTTTTCTATCTTGACTGCCGCAGGGTCGTCGAGTTCGTAGGTGTATTTGACCGGGCCGTGCGTCCCGTGGGCCGCCTCCCAGACCGCCGCCGCGAGGTCGGTCGCCCCGGCGCCCCCCTTGGCCCATACCTCGATGGGGAAGCAGGCCGCACCGCTCTTTTCGCAGAGACGCCGTACGGCCGCGATCTCTTCGGCGGTGTCGTCGGGAAATTGGTTGAGCGCGACGATGACCGGCCGGTCGAACGACCGCATGTTCCCGATGTGCTTTTCAAGGTTCGGGAAGCCGCGTTCCACTGCCGCCGGGTCGCTTTGCGTCAGGTTCTTGCGGGCGATCCCGCCGTGATATTTAAGGGCGCGGACCGTCGCGACGATCACCACCGCGTCGGGCGGCGTCATCCCTTTCTGACGCGAGACGAGGTTGAAGAACTTCTCGCCGCCGAGGTCGCTGGCGAAGCCCGCCTCGGTCACGACGATGTCGGCCAACCGCCGCGCAAGGTCGGTCGCGATGATGGAATTGGTGCCGTGGGCGATATTGGCGAACGGTCCGGCGTGGATGAAGGCGGGATTCCCTTCGATGGTCTGGACGAGGTTCGGTTTTATTGCGTTGGCGAGCAGTATCGCCATCGCCCCCTGTGCATTGAGGTCGTGGGCATGGATCGGTTCCCCCTTGGGCTTGACCGCGACGATGATGTTGCCGAGCCGCTTCTTGAGGTCGTCGAGGTCGTAGGCGAGGGCGAGGATCGCCATCACCTCGGAGGCGGCCGTGATCTCGAACTTGCTTTCGCGCACCTGCCCCGCATCCTTGCCGAGTCCGATGACGATGTCGCGGAGCGACCGGTCGTTCATGTCCATCACCCGGTGCCAGACGATCTCGCGCGGCAGGAGACACTGCTGGGTGACCCGCGAATACTGGTTGTCAAGGAGTGCCGTGAGGAGATTGTGGGCGGTGGTGACGGCGTGGATGTCACCGGTGAAGTGGAGGTTGATGTCGGTCATCGGCAGGACCTGCGAAAAGCCGCCGCCCGCCGCGCCCCCTTTCACGCCGAAGACCGGGCCGAGCGACGGTTCGCGCAGCGTCACGATCGACTTCCTGCCGATGCGGTTGAGCGCCTCGGACAGGCCGATGGAGACGGTGGTCTTCCCTTCGCCCAGCGGGGTGGGGGTCATCGCGGTGACGAGCACCTGCTTGGCGCGCGGCTCGCCCAGTTCGCGGGCGGTGAGCTTCACCTTGGCGATATGGTCGCCGTGCATCTCCAGATGCTCGCGGCGCAGTCCCAGCTTCGCGGCGATGTCGGTGATAGGCCGGAGCGGTACCTGTGGGGCGATCTCGATGTCGGTGGGCATGAATGACTCCCTTTGCAAAAAGTATCGGGGGATTCTACCGGTTGTGGGCGGGAAAGGCAAAAAAAGAAAGAGGGCCCCGAGGAAGGGCCCTGCTTTCGAGCTAACCAGCGTGCGAAGAGGAGGTCACGCTCCGGGACTCACGAATTGAGTAACCAAATAGACCCCGCTTTATTCAGAAAGTTTCCTGTTGTCTAGTTAATATTTTGAAATAACTAGCGATAGACATCATTATGGCCCATGTACCGGAAAGGGAGCGCCGACGGCATCTTTTCCCGAAAATCTTGTAAAACGGCGCGGCGGTCGCTATGATGGGCCCGAATTGAATGGAGCGGACGATGCCACGCAACGAGACCTTCGGAACGGTACTTCTCCTCGATATCATGAACTCCTCCGAGTACGCCAATGTGCTTTCGGTCAAGGACTACTACGAGACCTTTCTGCGCGAATTCAACGAAACGGTCCTGCGCGCCGCCGATATGTATTTCAAGAACTATCCCGGCGACTTCTACGATTCCTCGAACTACTATGTCGAGGTGGTGGGGGATGAGGGGCGGGTGTTCCTCTTCTCCGACAACCCGGGACGCGATGTCCAGACCGCGCTCGATCTGGCGGTGCTCATCAAGATCGCGTGGATAAACGGCAGTTTCAACCGGTCGCGCATCTTCCAGAACAAGGCGCCCGAGGACCTCGGCGCCGGCATCAATTCGGGCTATCTCTACATCAAGGAGAACGGCCAGCTCGAGGGGTTCAGCATCAACCTGACCAAGCGGATAGAGAGCCACACGCGGGGCGGTTCGGTCAGCAAGATCATGATGCACAAGACCTCGCGCGCCATACTCGACCGCTATGTCACCGAGAACCGCATCGCGATGCGTCTGCCGGTGAACGGCCGCGAGATACTGCTGCCCCAGCACTACTTCTTCCGGTTTGCCGGGAACATCGAACTGAAAGGCATCGCCCAGCCGGTGCCGGTCTACGAACTCCAGTACATCAACTGGGGGACGCGCCCCTTCTTCATG
>CAYPQK010000024.1:0-33514 GCA_964412895.1 uncultured Spirochaetales bacterium | reverse complement strand
AAGAACAGTTGAAGGAACTGTCGCGTTCGACCGTCGCGATCTTCGGGCTCGGCGGGGTCGGCGCCGCCGCCGCGGTCGATCTCATCCGCTGCGGCGTGGGGAAACTCATCGTCACCGATTTCGACGCGGTGCAGGAGACCAACCTCAACCGGCTCGTCTTCGGTTTTGCCGACACGGTCGGGAAGAACAAGGTCGAGGTGCTCGCCGATGTCGCGCGCCGCATCAATCCGGCGGCGGAGATCGTCGGCAGCACCGTGTTCATGCGGGGCAACGATGCCGACACTCACATCCCCGAGGCCGACGCCTACATCGACGCGATAGATTCGCTCAACCCCAAGGTGAACCTCATCATCAACCTGCTCGCGGCGAAAAAGAGCTTCATTTCGGGCTTCGGGACGGCGGGGCGGCGCGACCCGACGCGGCTCATGGTGGCCGATGTCTGGAAAACGCACGGCTGTCCGCTTGCCTACCTCGTCCGCAAACGGCTCCGCGCCCGCGACATCGACGGCCGTTTCCCGGCGATCTATTCGACCGAACCGCCGGTCGACCCGATAGAGAATCCCGATCAGAACGACGACGGCCGCGGCCGTATCCGCAAGGTACAGGGCTCGACCCCCTTCGTCCCGCAAACGGCGGGGCACATCGCGGCGTGGTGGGTGGTCGAACGGTTGCTCAAAGGAACGGAGAAATGAGATGAGAACTTACGATATCGGCCCGACGCCGTGGCGCAATTTCTATCACTTCGGCGTGCTCGACTCGACCAATGCCGAGGCGATACGGCTGATCGGGAAGGGGATATCCTCCGGCATCGTCATCGCCGACCGGCAGACCGCAGGTCGCGGCCGCGGCGAAAAAAGCTGGCACTCACCGGCGGGGAAAAACCTGTATGTCTCCTTCTTCGCCAAAACGGGCCGCGAACAGGCGATGAACGCGGCAAAGATCGCGGGAATCGCCGCCTACGACGCGGTGACCGCCTTTGTTCCCGCGAAGCGGACGCTCCTCAAGTGGCCGAACGACATCCTCGTCGATAAAAAGAAACTCTGCGGTATTTTGATACAACACTTGACGCGCGGCCGCGACCTGTTCACCGTCATAGGCATCGGACTCAACCTCACGACCCCCGGCAAAAAGTCGTTCGAATGGGTGTGGGAGCCGACATCGCTCGAAGAGGCCTCCGGCGGCGCGGTGGAGACGAACGCGGCGCTCGCGGCGCTCGTCACGGCGCTCGCCCGCTGGACCCAAGCGACGGCCGATGAGATCGATGCCCGCTACGAGGAACTGGTCGGCTGGATGGTCGGCGCCGCGGTGACGGGCCGAACGGGCGGAGAGGAGGTCGCGGGAAGCGTCGCCGGTTTCGGCGAAGGTCACCGCACGATCCTCCTGCGGACGGCGGATGGCGTGGAATATGAGATATCGGCGGGAGATATAGACCGGATAACCTTTCCCGGGAGGAGATCATGAAGAGATTTTTGCTGCTGCTGTGTCTGCCGGCGTTGCTGGCGCTTGTCGTTTCGTGCGGCGAAGAGGATCCCGAAGATGTCGCCGACCTCGACTGGGACTACGCCGGGACCGACAACGCCCTGCCCGATAACGATCTGGCCGAACAGGAGGCGTGGGACGAGGATACGACCGAGGAGGAGACCGGCGATGACGCGACGGTCGTTCCCGACGACACGCCGGTCTGCGGCAATACCTTCATTGAGGAGGGGGAGCGGTGCGATTTCGCACCCAGCGACTGTCAGAAGATAAATCCGGGACTCACCGGCATCGCCAACTGCAAGCAGAACTGCCTCGGCTGGGCGATGAATGAATGCACCAAGAATACCGATGTATGGGGCGTCGCGACGCTCGATTTCTACACCGAATACATCCTTGATGATTCCCGCATCAATGACCCGATATACCGGGAACAGGGGCTTCAGCGCCATGATGCCTTCTACGGGATGTACGGAGACAATGTGCCGCTTCCGCCCGTCGCGGCGACCGACACTTGGTCCGCCGCTTCGACCGTACCGGCCGGCGGCGGGAACTACACCACCTTCGTCCGCCAGCATTCCTTTGTCGGTACGAGCGAACTCTGTCCCTACATAGAGATGGAGTTCCCTCCCGGCCCGATAGCGCAGGCCGAATATTCGGTCAACAGCACCGATACCATCTTCTTTAATACGAAGCTCGTCCGCGTCCGGCTCGTCGGGACATCGGGCGGCGCTCCCTGCATCGTCGCGATGGGCTTCTGGGGGACCGTCCATGTCAATCAGGCGTGGCAGTCGAACCCGGTCGAAGGGGGACGGCTTGCGCTGGTCGCCGAGACCATAGAATATTATCCGCCCCGGCAACTGCCGAATCTGGCGCTTGAGGAGGGCGATCCGCTACCCGACGACTTGCTTCAGATCATGAAGTATCCCGAGTGTCCGTGACGCTAAAACCCTGTCCGGAGCGGTATTTTTGAGCTCTGTTGTTGCCGCCGAAGAAATAAGCCTTGAAAAATCGGCACATTAACCATTCCTCGAAAATGCCCAAAAAATTGACAAGCGTAAAAATAGGGTTATGAATGAGGCCAGTTTTTTAGTAACTTCGATGGTTCCGGGGTTATGAGAGAGTTCGCCCTCTACGCATATGTATTCCTTCTTATGGTGCTCTCCATTTTCGGCGCGCATCGCTACTACATGATCTATCTCTACCGCAAATACCGGAACAAGGGGTTTGTCCCCCTCGGTTCCTTCGAGGAGCTTCCGGTGGTGACGGTCCAGTTGCCGATCTTCAACGAGAAGTATGTGGTCGAACGGCTCGTCGAGGCGGTCTCCAAGATCCGCTATCCCAGAGATCGTTTCGAGATACAGGTGCTCGACGATTCGACCGATGACACGGTCGCCATCGCGGAGCGCGTCTGTGACCGGGTACGGGAACGCGGCATCGATATCAAATACATTCACCGCACCGACCGCACCGGCTTCAAGGCGGGGGCGCTCGAACACGGCCTTCACACGGCGCGCGGCGAGTTCGTGGCGGTCTTCGACGCCGACTTCCTGCCCGACGCCGATTTCCTCGAAAAGACCATCCAGCATTTCACCGATCCGGGCGTCGGCATGGTGCAGGCCCGCTGGGACCATATCAACCGCGACTGGTCGATACTGACCGAGAGCCAGTCGATCCTACTCGACGGCCATTTCATGATAGAGCATACGGCGCGCAACCGGTCGGGCCGCTTCTTCAACTTCAACGGCACCGCCGGCATCTGGCGCAAATCGACCATCGCCGACGCGGGCGGCTGGCAGCACGACACGCTGACCGAGGATCTCGATCTGTCCTACCGCGCCCAGCTCAAGGGCTGGCGCTTCATCTACCTGCCCGAACTCACCGTACCGGCCGAACTGCCGGTCGAGATATCCTCCTTCAAGTCTCAGCAGTTCCGCTGGGCAAAGGGTTCCATACAGGTCTTCCTCAAGATATACCCGAAGATACTGCGCTCATCGATACCGTGGCGCGTCAAACTTGAGTCGTTCTTCCATCTGGGCGCCAACTTCGCCTATGTGCTGATGACCTTCTTCTGCCTTCTTCTGCCGCTCAACATCGTCCTGCGGTTCCGGCAGGGACTCGAAGAGGTGTTCTTCTTCGACATGCCGGTCTTCATCCTAGCGACCGTTTCGGTGATGATATTCTACTTCTACTCAGAGATCGCCGTCATCAACGAGACCCGCAGTATGGCGCACCGGTCGAAACTGAGCCCGCTCATCTACCTGCCCATCACCATGGCGCTCGGCATCGGACTCACCATCAATAACGCGCGGGCGGTCTTCGAGGCGCTCCTGAAGAAGGAATCGCCCTTCGTCCGGACGCCGAAATACGATGTCATGAAAAAGTGCCCCGAACAGAACCATGTCCAGAAGATATTCTGCAATGTCTACCGCTCCAAGGCGGTCAACTGGGTCACCTTCGTGGAGCTCTTCTTCGCACTCTATTTCACCTATACGGTCTATTTCGCGCTGTATAGTTCGCTCTGGTTCAGCGTCCCGTTCCTGATGCTGTTCCAGTTCGGATTCCTTTACACCTCCTTTATGACGCTTTTCGGTGCGCCTCTTTCGATGCTTTCGCGGCGTCTGCGCCCGACGGTCTGAACGGCTTTACTTCAGCGGCAATTCCACAGCATATCGGTTGAGAACGGCGGTATCGTCGCGTTCCGCAGGCTCTCCTCGTCCCTGAAGAGGCGATAGAGATAGAGCCCTTTGCCGGGCAGGGTCTCTCCCGCGCCGCTCCGGTCGCGTGCGGCGAGGATGGCGGGAATATCGTCGGGGGCGATGCGTCCCTTGGCGGCAGCGACCAGCGTGCCGCAGAGGATGCGGACCATGTGCTTGAGGAAGCCGTCGCCGACCACATCGATGACGACGAACGGCCCCTGCTCCTGCACTTCGATACGATGAATAGTGCGCACCGTTTCCTCGATCTCGGTATTGGATGCCTGGAACGATTTGAAATCGTGCGTGCCGATCAGATGGGGAAGACAGGAACGCATCGGGGCGATATCGAACGGGTAGACGCTCTGCCAGACCAGATGTTCGAGGAACGGTGAAAGGGTGTCGGTCCGGCCGATGAGGTAGCGGTACTGCTTGCCGACGACCAGCGCGCGGGCATCGCGGTAGCCGTCGACCCGCTCGACCTTCATCACCCTAATGGAGCGGGGCAAAAGCGAATTGAGCCCCATCCGCATATTGTCGGTCGGCAGGTCGCGGACCGCCTTGACCGTCGCGATGAACTCGATCGCATGGACCCCCTGATCGGTGCGGCCGCAGCCCGATGGATTGGTGAACTCCTCGGTGTCGAACATGTGGACCAGCGCGTTGCGCAGCGTCTGCTGGACGGAGCGGGCGTTCAGCTGTATCTGCCAGCCGTGAAAGTCGGCGCCGCAGAATGAAAGATGCAAAATGTACATATCAGAAGTCGAACATGAGGCCGAACTCGAACCGGTTCGAGCCGAGGTCGAAACTCTTCTTGTCGAAGAAATTGTTCACCCATTCGACGCGGTAGTGGGCGAAGAGATGAGTATCGAGGATGCCGGTCGCCTCGCGCAGTTTTATCGCCGTCTTGGGATCGATGAAGTTGAGCGATATCTGGAGACCCACCGAGCCGTGGAATCCGAATTTGCCGCCATCCATCGCGAGATGGCCATCCTCGAGTATCCACCAGATATAGTAATCGAAGCCGCCGGCGATATAGGGCCGTACCGGGAATTCATAGACCGGCCGTAGCTTGAGTTCGGCCATGAGCGGGAGAACATAGAGGTATGTCGATTCGGTGCCGGGCGTGCCGTCGAGCTTGAGGGCGCGCCCTTTCAGCTCCACGAACCCGATGCCGGCGTGCGGGGTCAGCTTGAGATATCTGCCGGCCGGTATGTCGATGCCGCCGTAGATGGTCGGCATGAAGTTGAGATCGGAGGAGAGCACTTCGCCGATAGGGCTGCCGGTGGCGCTCTTGTCGATATTGGCGGGGTCGTAGAAGCCGCCGCCGATGATGAGGTCGCCGTGCACCTTGGCGGACTCATCCTCTTCCTGTTCCTCCTTTTCTTCCCCTTCCTCCTCCGCACCCTGCGCGGCAAGCGGCAGAACAAAAACGAACAGCAATACAATCGTGACTATCCGGCGCCGGTCAAGGAGACGGCGCAAAGGAAAGTAGGCGGCCGCGAGAAGCGCGAGGAACAGCAGCGGATGAAGCAGCAGCCACGCCAGTACCACTATCGGGAAGAGGAGCAACTGCACCGCGGGGCGTGCAAAGGGGACCGTCGTTACCAGCTCGGCGAGCGCCGGACCGTTGCGGTAATAGAACGAGATGATCTCACGGCCGGTCGCGCTCGGCGCGAGGAATTCGTCGCGCCACGCCCGGAGCACCTTGACATGGGGATGGGAATAACTGCCGTAGCCGGCGGTCGCGATGAAGCAGTAGCCGCCATCCTCTTTGCCACCGGCACTTTTATAGTGGCTCCAGAAGCCTTCGGTGGTGAGGGCGGAACCGGTCGTCTCGACAAAACGGGTGTTGTCGGTGTTCCCGGCGAGATCCTCCGCCCAAACGTGGATCGTGTAGGCATAGGCGTCGCTGTTATTGTCATTGTTTATAAGAGAAAGACCATCCTTTCCTTCGATGGTGAAAGAGTGAGTATCGTCGTCGCGCTCGCTTTTGCTGACCGTGACCAGATATTCCAGTGACGAGACGGTCTCGGTCCCTTCGCTCAGGAAGCGGCCCGACACCAGAACATGATATGCGCCCACCAGTTCACCGCTTTTCCCGTTCGCATCCTTCGACGGCGGGGTGACGGTGACGACGAGTTTCTTGTTCCCCCCTTCGGCCGTGGCGTCGGCGGGCTCCTGCGGCGGCACATTGTCGAGCGTCACGGTGAACGACTCGCGCGATTCGGTGCCGGTCCCGTAGATCGGTGCGCGGAAGGCTATGAGATCGGCATCCGGCAGATCGCTGTCGGCATCGGCGTCCGCATCGGCATCGGCGTCGGCGTCCGCATCGGTCGAACTGTCCTGATCGACGATGACCACCAAACTCACGGTATACTGTCCATCCCGTTCAGAGGGCCATTCATCCGTTGTGATCGCGTCATCATCCGGCAGTTCGACGTCGACATCGGTCAGCAGTTCGTCGACGGTCTCCATATCGGTCGGATCATTGTCGACCGCATCCTGGTCGGTCGGGATATCTTCGTCGACCGGGTCGGATCCATTGTCGGCGAGCAGGATATCGTCATCGGCCGTCAATGCGTCGGTGCCGGCCAGAAGGCGCCGCAGGGCCGGCGCACCGCCCGCGAGTTCGTAGAGATCCCTACCGCTCAGCGTCAACGAGTTGCCGGTCGCCGAGAAATCGTCGATCTCCGTGCCGGGAATGAGCGTGGCGGTGCCGTTGATCGTCACCTCCAGATAGGCATCCTCGATACTGCCGTAGTCGGACAGATCGAAGGATATTTCTATCTCTCCCTCGTTGTTCAGATATCCGTGTTCGGGTACCAGAGCCAGATTCGTTATGTCCTCCGCGCTCGCGAAGGCGCAAGAGAGCATCAGGCTGAACAGAACGATAGCATACTTCATGATCTCTCCTTTCCGATGATGATCTCGGCGATCTGGATACCGTTGAGCGCGGCCCCTTTGCGGATGTTGTCGGCGACCACCCATCCGGCGACGCGGGACCGGTCGGTGCCCGATCGACCGTACCGCAGCCTGCCGACCAGTATCGTATCTTTTCCGGCGGCATCGGCGGGGGTCGGATAGAGCAGCTGTTCGAAGTCGTCCATCAACGCGAATTCGGGCCGTTCCGCCAGAGCGCTGCGCAACTGCGCAAGATCGGCGGGGCGCTCCAGATCGGCCGTCACCGACTCGGCGTGACCGTAAAAGACCGGCACGCGGACCGCCGTGCAATCGATGTCCAGCTCGGGCCTCCCGAGTATCTTGCGCGTTTCGTTGATGAGCTTTTTTTCCTCTTCGGTATAGCCGTCGGCGTTGAATTTATCGATATGCGGGATGAGATTGAAGGCGATGCGTTGGGTGAAAACGGTCGGCTTCGTTTCGCGGCAGGCGAAGATATCGGCGGTCTGCCGGCGCAACTCCTCTATTCCCTCCTGTCCCGCACCGCTTACCGACTGGTAGGTCGAGACGACCACCGAGCGCAGACCGTAGAGCTCGTCGAGCACCTGCAGATAGGGGGCCAACTGTATGGTGGAACAGTTGGGGTTGGCGACGATACGCCCCTTCGCCAGTTTTTTCACCAGATGCCCGTTCACCTCGGGGACGACGAGCGGCACCTCCGGATCCATGCGGAACGCGGCGCTTTTATCGATGACGATAGCGCCGTTCTGCGCAAAAAGAGGGGCGAACTGACGCGACACCGGCGTTCCGGCGCAGAAAAAGACCAGTTCGTGGCGTGTTGCGCCGGCACCCTGTTCGGTCAGCGGAATGACGAGAATCTCTTCTTTTTTGAACTCGACCGCGGTGCCGAGCGACCGCTCGCTCGCGTAGAGGGTCAGCTGCTTGACGGGAAAATCCCGCTCCTCCAGTATCGTCAGTATCTCGCGACCCACCGCTCCGGTCGCGCCGACCACCGCGACATTCCATTTTTTCGTCATCATCATCTCCTCATGCAAAACGGCGACATGGTACAGAAAAGGGGTCCATTATGCAACTCGTATGCCGTTTTTTATTATATGTGATTCCTGCCGGTTGCAAGGTTTTTCTGACCGACAGCGCGGCACGCTGTCAGATTGGCAGGAAAAAATGGCATTGTTTTAAAAATTTGACATGTCACGCGCGAACCACTAGTATGGCACTGATTTTTTCATATGTGGAGTCGTCGATCGTGACCGACAACGCGCTCAAACTACCGCGACTTTTCGGTAAATACTATCTCCTTGAGCTTATCAATGTCGGCGGTATGGCCGAGGTCTTCAAGGCCAAGATGTTCGGCGTCGAAGGCTTCGAGAAGATCGTCGCCATCAAGAAGATACTGCCCGAGGTCGCCGAGGACGGCGATTTCATACGCATGTTCATCGACGAGGCGAAGATAGCGGTCCAGCTCCAGCACCCGAATATCGTCCAGATACTTGAACTCGGCAAGATCGAGGACAGCTACTTCATCGCGATGGAATTGGTCAATGGCCGCGATCTCAAGACGATCCGCAAACGGCTCAAAAAGGTCGAACTGCTGATGCCGGTCGAGCAGTCGGCCCATGTCATCGCGCAGGTCTGCGACGGGCTCGATTACGCCCATCGCAAGACCGACGAGAAGATGAACCCGCTCAACATCGTCCATCGCGACATATCGCCGCAGAATATCATCGTTTCCTACGAAGGGACGGTGAAGCTCATAGATTTCGGCATCGCCAAGGCGAAATCGAAATCGACCAAAACGCAGGCGGGGATGCTCAAAGGCAAGTTCAGCTACATGTCGCCCGAACAGGTCAGCGCCATGCCGCTCGACCGCCGTTCCGATATCTTCTCGCTGGGGGTCGTGCTCTTCGAGATGCTCACCGGCAAGCGGCTTTTCCTCGGCAAGAACGATGTCGAGACGCTGGAGAAGATCCGCAAGGCCGAGGTGCCGCCGCCGTCGGTGTTCAACCACGATGTGTCGCCCGAGCTCGACCGTATCGTTCTCAAGTCGCTCGCCAAGAACCGCGACGACCGCTACCAGTGGGCGAGCGAGTTCGCCGAGGACCTGAAGCGGTATATCTTCTCGAGCAACCGCAAGTTCGACCGGCAGGACCTCATGAACTTCATGAGCGAGTTCTTCGCCGATGAACTGGAAGAGGATCAGACCAAACTCGACGAATACCGCAAACTGAAAATGCCCAAGAACTATACGCCGCAGATCGTCGCGCCGGCCAAGGCCACGGCCGACGATGATGACGACGAGAGCGAGATGATCCGCCGCCCCAGCGCCGGATCGAGCTTCAAGAAAGCGGTGGTTACCTTTGCCGCGGTGGCGCTCGTCGCCGTGCTGGCGATAGTCGGCTGGAGCGTGGTAAAGGATGTCCAGAACGCCGCGACGCTTATCGTCGATTCGAATGTGTTCGCGACGCTGGTCAACCTCGACGCCAACACGATGCAGCATAAACGGTGCGAGACCCCCTGCAAACTCGAAGGGATCATGCCGGGCCAGCATGAGCTCGAATTGCGACGGGACGGGTATATAACCAAACGCGAGACGGTGACGCTCAGGGTGGGCGAGACGCAGACGAAGGTCGTGCAGATGTTCAAAGTGGGCGAACAGAAGACCTTCGTCATGGTGAAATCGGAACCCGACGGCGCCCGCATCTTCGTGAACGATCGCGATACCGGCGAGGTGACCCCCGCGCTCGTGAGCGCTCCGGTCGGCGTCCAGGTCACGGTCCGTCTCGAGAAGACCGACTATCTGCCGGTCCAGCAGAAGATGGACCCGATACCGGCCAACGAGAACCGCGAAGTGAGCTTCATCCTGAAGCCGTCGAAGGGGATAAAACTGCCGCCGAAAAAAGAGGAAAAGAAGGGGGAGAAGGTCGAACCGAAAAAGGCCGAAACGCCCACGGAAGACATGAAGGCCGACCGCGCCTATCTGACCGTCATCACCACTCCCGCCACCTTCATCTATATCAACGAGAAATCGATCCAGAGTTCGCCGCTCAACAAGTACGAGCTCGCTCCGGGAGAGTACAAGGTGCGCTTCAAGAACAGCACCTACAACATCGACAAGGTCATTCCGGTCGAACTCAAGGCGGGCCAGCACGAGAAGATAGTTCGCAATCTGTTCTGACAGCTCAAAAAAGGAGCGATCGTCATGGCAAAAAAAGGTACCGAGGAAAACAAAAAGATGAGCACTGCCGAGGAGACCATGGAAAAGAAAAAGAACCGGCTGAGCAGTTCCACCTCGATGATCGGTAAATCGGCGACGCTTGAGATCGCCGCGAAGGCAAAGGCGATGAACGAGCGCGGCCTCAATGTCATCAGTTTTTCGGCGGGCGAACCCGATTTCGACACGCCGAAGCGCATCAAGGATGCGGCGAAGAAGGCGCTGGACATGGGTTTCACGAAGTACACCGATTCGTCGGGTATCAAGGAGCTCAAGACGGCGATACGACAGAAGTTCCTGCGCGAGAACAATCTCCACTACGACGAATCGAACATCGCGGTGACGCCGGGGGCGAAATATGCCATCTACGCGCTCCTGCAGTCGATCGTCTCGCCGGGCGACGAGGTGATCATCCCGGTGCCCTATTGGGTCAGCTATGTCAGCATGCTCAAGCTGTCGCGCGGCGTGCCGGTGTTCTGTTATCCCAAGGAGGAGTACGGGTTCCGGCTCACCCTTGCGGACATCAAACCGGTCGTTACCGACAAGACGCGCGCCATCATCATCAACACGCCCAACAATCCGACCGGCGCGGTCTACCGCGTCCACGACCTCGAAGAGATCGTCAACTACTTCGCCGAGCGCGATATCTATGTCATCAGCGACGAGATATACGAGCGGCTCACCTACGACACCAACGCCCATGTCTCGGCCGCCTCGGTGGTCAGCGAGAAACTGCGCCGCAATGTCATTGTCGTCAACGGGTTTTCGAAGTCCTACGCGATGACCGGCTGGCGCATCGGCTATGCCGCCGGCCCGCGCGATGTCATGGACCGGATGAAGCATTTCCTTGATCATACCACCTCGAACACCAACACCATTACCCAGCATGCCGCGGTCGAGGCATTCGGCGGACCGCAGAACGATGTGGAAGCGATGGTGAGCAAGTTCGACCGCCGCCGCCGCTTCATCTATGAGGAGGTCTCGAAGATACCGCATCTCCACTGTATAAAACCCGACGGCGCCTTCTACCTGTTCGTTAATTTCTCGAAATATATCGGCGGGATGTTGGGCGACCGCAAGATAACCTCGACGATCGACCTCGCCAACCTCATGCTCGACGAGGCGAAGATCGCGGTGGTGCCGGGCGAGGCCTTCGGCGCGCCGGGATATATCCGGTTCTCCTACGCGACCAGCCTCGACAATATCGCCGAGGGGCTCGAGCACATGAAGCATTTTCTGAACGAGATCTCGTTCAGCGAGTAGTCTCCGGGTACCGGATCTCTATCTTCCGTTTACAGTTGCGACATTGGATGATATTCGAACGGAACAGCGGCGACAGCTGTATCGTGTAGCTGCAGCGACAGGCGAAACTCTCCCATCCGGCGGACTGCCGTTCATAGACCAGCGGCGCATCGTCGGCCGCCTCTTTCTGCCCCGGTTCGCTCCCGGCGTGGGTGATGCCCGCGGTGACCGACGGAAGGATCAGTATCCGGCCGCACCGGGGGCAGGGGAGGTTCGTCTGGCCGATGGTCGGCGGTACCTTCATCTTGAGCCCGCAGGTGCAGGGAAGGAAGAGGAAGCCGCCCGTCGCCATGACCAGATCGCCGATGTCGCGGATATTCTGCTTCTTTGAGGCCGACGGCGTCGCCGCCGCCCCGGCGGTCGCCTGACGCAGCGGTACAGAGGTCTTGTCGCGAAGCATCCGTTCGGGGATGAGCTCTCCCGTTTTCTTGAGTTTCATGAAGGCGCTCTGATAATCGCGGAAACTCGCCCCCGAGAGTTTGCGGAGGATCTGTATCCGTTCATGGACCGGCGGGTGGGTCGAACCGATGGAGAACAGCTCGTTACTTTCCTCGCCCGCCGCCGCCATCTCCTGCGGATCAATGATGAAAAGAGGCGCGGTGAACCGGTTGTAGTTCATGATGCTGTCACTGCCGCCCGCTATCTTTTCCAGCGCCCCGGCGAGCCCTTCGGGATAGCGAGTGAGCCGCACGGCCGTCGCATCGGCGAGATATTCCCGTTTGCGCGATATGGCGAAGTAGAATATCTTGGCGAGCAGCGGCGCGAGCAGGGCGAAGACGATGGTCGTGATGAACAGCGCCGGATGCGCGCGGCTCGCCGACCCGAGCTTGCTGCGGCGGGAGCCGCCGGTGTAGGCCAGTCCGCGCAGGAGTCCGTTGCTCAGCATCGTGATGGAGCCGAGAAGCACGCCCGAAAAGGTCATGAAGAGCACATCGCGGTTCACGATGTGCGACATCTCGTGCGCCACGACCCCCTGCAGTTCGTCGCGGGAAAGGTTCTCGACCAGCCCCGCGGTGACCGCAATGGCCGATTTTTCGGGGCGTATGCCGGTCGCGAAGGCGTTCATCGCGTCGTCGTTGACGATGTAGACCTCGGGCATCCGGCCGAAGCCGGCCGCTATCTGCATCTCTTCGACGATGTTGTAAAGCTGGGGACTCGATTCCTTGGTGACCAGGGTCGCGCGGCCGACCGACATGACGATGTCGTCGCCGGCCCAATAGGCCACCGTGCCGAGGACCGCAGTCAATGCCACGGCGAGTCCGATGCCCAGCCAGACGCCGCCCTCCGGCATGAATGAGGCGCCGATAAGGGCGCCGAGCGTCACTAGGACGAAGAAGAGGCAGATGAATATCCAGATGGAACGCCGTTTATTGCTTTCGATGAGTTCCCACACCGCCGGTGCCCCCGCCGCCCGCCCGGGGCGCCGCTAGAATTTCACCTGCGGTGTCTCGCGTTCCTTCGCGTTCTCTATCTGGAAGAACTCCGACTTCAGGAACTGGAACATGCCGGCGATGATGTTCGAGGGGAACATCTCTATCTTGTTGTTGTACTGAAGCACATCGTCGTTGTATGCCTGACGGGCGTAGGCGATGCGGTTCTCGGTCGAGGTGAGTTCCTCGTGCAGGCGCAGGAAGTTCTCGTTCGCCTTGAGTTCCGGATAGTTCTCGACGGTCAGCAGGAACTTTGCAAGGGCGTCGGAAAGCCCCGCTTCGGCCTGACCCACTTCGCGCGGAGAACCGGCGCCGGCACCCATCGCCTTGGCGCGCGCCTCGGTCACGCGGATGAAGGTCTCCCGCTCATGCTGCATATACCCTTTTGCCGTCTCGACAAGGTTGGGTATCAGATCGTGCCGCCGCTTGAGCTGGACATCGATCTGTGACCAGGCGTTCTTCACGCGATTGCGCAGTCCCACCAATCCGTTGTAGATCGCGATGACCGCGAGGAACAGGATGACGGCAAGCGCCACCAGGATGCCGATAAAGACGAGGATCGATACCATCATGTCACTCTCCCTTCTTGTTTGCTATCCGAGACTTGAACATATCCGTAACGATGGCGACCACGCGTGCGTCGGCGCCGCAGCCGCAGGCAAGGACGGTGTGCAATTCGCCATCGTCGAACCAGACCCCGTGGCCGAGAGGACAACGATCCAGCAGGACCGTCGTGCCGTCGGCGTGGGCGGCCGTCTTGGTCATCAGTTTTCCGCAGATCGGGCATTTTCGGGACGGTTCGCTTCCGGTGTCGCGCAGATCGCTGAAGGCGCCGGTCAGCGCGGCGGCCTTGTCGGCGGCGCCGATGAGCAGTTCCAGTTCGCCGGCGTCCAGCCATATCCCGCCGCAGGAGATGCAGTGGTCTATCTCTATCTCCTCAAGCTCAAGGACGACCATATCGTTCTTCACACAGACGGGACAGCGCAGCATGTGACCGTTACCCGATTATCAGAGAGAAAGATTCCGTATCACCATCTTCACGATGGTCTTGAAGGTGTCGAACACCTTTTCGCCGGAGAGTGCCGAGGCGACGAATTCGGGATACTTCGCGTTCGGATTGAAAAGCTTTTTCATCTCTTCGAGCGGAGCGGCGTTCGGCAGATCGAGTTTGTTGTATTGAACGACCAGCGGCATCTTCTCGAACAGCACCGAGTTCATGAGGAGATTCTTTTTGAGGTTCGAGAAGCTCTCGATGTTCGCGTCCATGCGCTCCGTCTGTGCGTCGACGACAAACACGATGCCGTCAACATTCTTGAGGATGAGCTTGCGCGAATGATCGTAGAAAACCTGACCGGGGACCGAGTAGAGGTGAACGCGGATGTTCATGTCGCCGACCTTGCCGATGTCGACCGGCATGAAGTCGAAGAACAGCGTCCGTTCGGTCTCGGTCTTGAGCGAGATGAGGTTGCCGCGTTTGGTCGGGTCGACCTTTTTATAGATGTATTCGATATTGGTGGTCTTGCCCGACAGACCGGCGCCGTAGTAGACGATCTTGATGTTGACCTCTTTGGCGATCTTATTAATGAACGCCATAGCCTACTTGTCCTCCTTGAAGAGGTCGTCGAACTGGGCGTCCAGCGAGGCCTGAATCTCGTCGATGTCGATGTCGGCTATCTTGACCGCGCTTGCCTCGACGAACTGCGCGATGTAGCCCTTGAGGCCCGGGACGAGGTGCTCCAGCTTCATCTGAAGATATCCGATGCGGGTCTTCTTGGGCGCGACGGCGAGCAGGAAGTAATTCTCTTCCACCCGTTGGAAGGCCATGTTCTCCTCGTTGGTCTCCAGCACGAGGTAGGATATCTTCCCGCCGGCGAAAAGCGAAGAAAGCATGTCGATGGCGGTCAGGGCGCCGCTGGTCAGCGAGCCGAGCGATTCCAGATCGACCTTCTCTCCCGGTGCGGTGGAGCCGAGGATGAACCCGTTGGTGCTTTCGAAGATGATAAGTTCGGTCGCCCCGAGCGCCCCTTTCTTTTCGGCAAGGAACTTGTTGATCTCTTGTACGAGGTCCATGGTCTCCGCTCACGGCAGTTCTTCAAAGCGATGAATAGTACCTTGCGCCGCGCCGGATTTCAATTTTTTTTATCGGCTGATGGGGAGAAAGAGCCGCCGGGGAGGGAACGGGGAGTTACTCGCCTCCCTTCTTCCCGAAGAGCGCCATGAATTCGGTGAAATCAAAGCCGTCGCCGAGATCTTTGACCATTTTTTTGCCGCTCTTGGTTATCGTGAAGTGCATCTCCCGCTTGTCTTCGGGGCCGATCGCGCGGTCGACAAAGCCGTGCCGTTCTATCGCCGAAAGGGTGCGCGACATCATCGAATAGGTGACCCCCAACTCGTTCGCCAGATCGGTGCTCCGGCGGGTACGCCCTTCGTCAAGAATGCATAACACTATGGCTTCATTGAGCAAAAGCCGGTGTTTCTTCGCCAGGTGAGCCTCGAAAGAGTAGATACATTTAAGCGTCTCGGCCATCTTCATGAACTTGCAATTCCGTGTCATGGTTTCCTCCATTACACTGTTTCTTACATCGAAACAACACTCTTCGCAGGGGGATAACAAGCATAAAGCGGACCCGTTGTGTTCAAAAAAGGAATATCGTGTTCCGGGGATGTTGCCGTCGAGAAAAAAAGCAAGGCAAAACAGAGAGTTATGCTGTCCCGGGAAAGAGCGTGAGGTGCGAATGCCGCGGCGCACACATGATCGGCGACATTGTTCTGTCGGGACACATTTTGCCGTCGGTGACAAAGAACGGCACTGAACGGCGCCGTTTCAGCTCTGACATTCGGCGAGTTTCGCCGCTATTTCGTCGAGCTTGAGAAGCAGCTGGTCGCCATCCTCGGCGGTGAAGTAAAGCGGATCGATGCCGAGGTAGGCCTCGGTACAGCCCGAAGTAGAACCGAGCAGGCAGGCGTTCGGGTCGGGGGCGGTCCCGCCGGCGCAGACGAGATGATTGAGGTAGTCGGGATTGACCGCGCCGCCGAACCCGACCACATAGGTTTTCACTCCCGCCGCGAGCAGTTCCTGCGCTCCGCATGGCAGGGTTGCCTTCTCGCAGGTCTCCTTGCCGTCGGTCAGGAGGATGACGAACTGTTTCCGTTCGGCCGGTACCGGCGGATGAGCGACATAGAAATCGCGCGCCGAGAGCAGCGCCGTCTTTATCGGCGAGGAGCGGCAGAGCTTGGCGCTCTCCATGGTGCTGTTTATCAGTTCATCGGTGTCGTAGGCGGGGGGAATAACGATCTCCCCTTCGAGACAATTCACATTGTTCACCGTGCTGCCGGCCGCTATCTCGGCGATGGTATAGCAGCCTTCGACCGTCTTGGGGAAGAACTCCAGCCCGAAATGTATCGTGTCGGTGAATTTGTTGACGATGGCGGTGATCGCCTGCCGCGCCATGTCCCACTTGGTAACGCCATTCACCTTCGTTCGCATCGACAGGGTGCGGTCTATCGCGATGAGCACCTCCGGCTCCCAGCAGACGGCGACATCGGCGTCGACCGGCAGGGCGGTGTCGTTGTCGGGGAGGACCATGTCGTCCGACTGTTCCGACGGATCGGAACCTTCGACTTCGCTCAGGTCAGGCTGATCAGGCTGATCGTCGTCCAGAACTACGGTGTCCACTTCGGTTATCGTGTCGACTTCGGGCAGGGTGTCCGCTATGTCCGTTGCGGCCGTCGTATCGATATCGGTCGACTCTTCATCGACCGGATCGTCGGTCGATGCGGTGCAGGCGGCCAGAAGGGACGCTCCACAGAGTAAAAACAGTACCCATGCTCTCATGCGACCCTCCACCGACAGTCCCGGAACGAAGGAATTTTAACGAAATATCAAAATGTTGTCAACAGAATAAATCGACGGCGCTCAGATCTTGCCGCGCAGGAGTTCGCGCACCGTGATACGGCCGTAGTCCCAGAAGGTCCAAAAGAGACTGCGGAAGTCGAGGTTGCTGAAGAGGTTGTCCCAGACGCCGGCCGGCAGCATCGCCGGGATGCAGCCGTGGGCATATTCGAGCATCCAGCCATCCTCGCGGATGCAGTACCCTTTCGACGAACGGGCCTTGAGGGTCGCGTGGTCGCCCGGCAGGAAGACGGTCCGCTCGATGTCGCCCTCGACATAGACCCACATCTCCCCCTCGACCATGAAGTCGTGGACGGTGGCGAAGTAGCGGCCCGAATGTCCTTCGGTGCCGATGGGGGAGCCAAAGATGATGAGATATTCGGAAAGCGACGCGTAGAGGATGGTCATCGTTCCCAGAGCGCCGTTGGCCGAGTTGAGGACCCAGCGCTGTTTCTTCTCGATGCGGCCCGGCCAGCGGGCGTCGATCATGTCGATGAGCGTTTCGAACCGTTCCTTGCGCGGCACCTTGAGCGCGGCGGCCTCGCGGGCGATGGCATGCAGTTCCTCGGCGGTGAAGAGAGGGGACATAAGATCCTCCGTAGCGGAAGCGGTTTATCAACGGAAAGATAGTACCGATGCCGGAGGCGGCTGGCAAGATAATTATTAAGGGAAGAGGAACGGCTTAGTTGAACAGGGCGTCCTTCTGGCCGTAGACCTGTTCGCAGGTAAAGCCTTCGGGGACCCGCACATAGAGGAAGGTGCTCTGGTCGTTGAGGATCGTGCTCTCCTTCTGTCCCTTGAGGGTCGCATTGGTCGCGTCGACGGTGTACTGGTGATCGGTCCAGTTGACCCCGCCGGTTATCTTGTCGGGGTTCGAGCCGACGCCGAAAGCGCCGTCGCCGGGGATATAGGTGCCGGTCATCTCGTGGCTGAGCCGCTGCACGAGGTACATGTCGCCCTTGATGAGGGTCGAGGTGAACCCGAGAGTGAAGGCCGGGTGACCGTCCTCGTCGTGGTCGAAAATGCGGGGATCGTTCGCCGCGGTCGGCATCAGGTCGGTTTCGGGGTTCGTCATCTTCTGCATGCCGCGCAGTTCCCACGAACGGTTCTCGACGAACGATATCGTGCCGCCGTTGTCGGTGACGGTGACATCGGGTTTCGGGTTCGACAGTTCGCCCGACCGCCAGTACCAGTAGATCTCGCAGAATTTCTGATAGAACACCGTGTCGCCCTGCGAGGTGGTGTTGTCTATCTTGCAGATCGTCTGTTCGCTCTTAAGCTCGCCGTTCTCGACCGATATTCTGCCCAGTTTATAGCGGGTGGTGGTCGAAGAGACATTGCCGATCATAGTTTTGGTGTCGCTCTTGAGGACGAGCTTCTCGGCCCATGTGCCGACGAAGGTGTCGAACAGCGGGTTGTTGTCGTCGGGCTGTTCGGTATCCTCGTCCTCCAGTTCGTCGGTCAGTTCATCGGTCGTTTCGTCGGGAACTATCGTCGCGTCGTCCTCGACCGGCACGGCATCGTCCTGCACCGGGTCCTCTTCGGTGGCGGTGGCGTCGTCGCCCGTTTCGATCGCGTCGTCGGTCACGGTATCGTCGATGATGGTGTCGTCGGCGCCGGCGGTGTCGTTGTCGACCGGGGTCTTGTTCGTATCGTCGCCGCAGGAGACGATGACGAGCGCGAAGAGCGCCGCGAACAGGGTCGTGAAAAGTTTCATGTAAAACTCCTTCCGTAAGGTCAGTAAAGTATCTTAACGAACAAACTGGTGCCGATAAGGAACCCGCCGCTCCGGAAACCGGGGAAGCCGGGATTGTTGGTCTGAAGCCCCTGCGCCTCGGCGATCGGGTTGCGCTCGGGGTCCGAATAGTCGATGAGGGTGTCGGGGTATTCGTCGACGATGCCCCCTTCGGCTTCGGTGCGGGTGAGATCCTTCATGGTGGTGCGGTAGAGGAGCCAGTGGAGCTGAGCCTGCACGCCGCCGGCGATGGTGACCTTCTCGAATTCGAAGTATTCGGTCCAGCCGGCCGCCCAGATGAGCCGGTGGTTATCGATGTAGTTCTCTCTGCCCGTCTGGTCGGGGACCGGGGTCTGGACGAACTGGAAGTCGAAGCCGACCTGCCGCTCTTCATGCTTGAGGTGGATCCCCGCGCTGGCGGTGACGGTATCGTGCCATTTGTTGATCGGTGTGCCGCCGTGCCGGTTCTCGTAGGTGGACCAGCGGTTCCACATGCCGCCGACGACCGGCAGGAGTTTATAGTTGTGGCCGATATTGAAGCCGTAGGTGATGCCCCAGCCGACCCGGAGCGGTTCGTAACCATAGGTCATGTTCGCGTCGCTGCCGAGATAACGCGGATTGTCTTCACCATAGTCCCAGCCCCACACCTGCGTTTTGTTCTGAAGCTCTATCTGGCCGTTGTCGGCGGCGAGATGGACCGTTCCGGTGATGGCGAGATCCTCTATCGGGTAGGCGGCGAACGAGAAATGGGGAGAGATGGACCCGCTCACATTGATGGAAGTGTTGAGTATCTGGAAGGCGGGATTCGACGAATCGGGAACATAGACATCGGTCTGGGTCAGCGTGTAGGTCGTGAATGAGATGCCTGCGCCGAGGTGGAGATAGTCGCTGACCTTGCCGCCCAGCCCGATGGCGATGTTGAACTGCTGGGTGCGGTCCTCGAGCAGTTCGAAGTGGAGCGAATTGCTGAAGAACTGTTCCCGCTCGTCGTTGTAATAGGGTTGCTGCGTCTGGACGCTGGTGGCGGGCAGAAGCATGTAAAGACCGAGCGTCAGCCAATCCTCGATGATGGTCTTGGTCGCCCCCAAAGCAATGACCATCTTGAGCTCGTCATCGATGATCTGGTCGTCGCCGCTACCCCGCTGATGCAGCAATTTACTCGTCGGGAGCGGGGTGAAGCGCTGATCGCGGTAAGGCACATCGTCGCCGACATGGGTTATCTGGTCGGAGGCGGCTTTGGTGTAGATGCTGTCGGCGATATCGAAATCGGGGATGCCGTCGCCGTTCGCGTCGGTCAGCGGGCGGTCGAAATGGTCGATAAAAAGACTTTCGACCATCATGAAGAAGGCCCCCTTCACCGAATCCTGCTGTCCCACCAGCAGCGCCGGATTGAAATAGGCCGCTTCGCCGCCGATGGAAATGGTGCGGGCGTTGAAGGGGTTGGGACTGTCGGGGGCGCCGACCAGCTCCAAAAGCGATGAAGCGGAAAGGGTCGTCGTCAGCAGGATGGGGAGCAGGCAAAAAAGGAATCGACGCATCGACGGCTCCGTTAAAAAAAAACAAACCCATTATGCGGTTTTTCCCTATTTAGTCAAGGTATTTATGGAAACCGAGGGCGTGCGAAATCGCACGCCGGCCGTCGGGTGCGGGGTGTGGGAATTATTTGCCTTTTTTCGGCATCGGCTTGAAATCGGAGCCGGTCCACTTGAAATGAAGGATCCGCTCGGGCTGGAAGATGAAGAAGGCGATGCGCGCCTCGTTGTGTCCGGCGGTGAAGCAGAAGTAGTCGCCGAAATCTTTCGCCTCGAAAAAGACCGACAACTCATGGAGCCCTATCTGGAAGTCGCCCGCCGTTCCCTTGAACTGCACGAGATCGAGATCGTCGATGGTGGCCCAGATGATACCCTTGAAGTGGCGTTTGTTCGGTTTGCGTGGCGTTACCTGTATCTTATAGGTAGGAACGCCCTTGAGCAACTCGGCGCCGATGACGCGGCGGGCATACTCGCGGTCGCCGTTCTTGTCGAACACCGGGATGCCGGGGGCCGACTCATGGGCGTTGTAGTCGTCGGGGTCGCCCGGCGTGCCGTCCAATTCGTAGGAGAGGGTCTTGTATTCGAGATCCTCGTAGAAGTCATCGTAGCGGGTGACCACCACTTTCTCGGTCTTCACCAGTTCCATGTTCTCCGGTTTGTACCATTTTATCTCGAGGTTGCGGGTCGACTGACAGCCGGCGTACTTGTCGTACATCTTCGAATATTTCGTGGTGAGCCGCGCAATGATATCCTTCGACATCTCGGGCGTTATCTTGTCGGGAAGCGTCGGTTGCGCGGGCGCCGCCGGTGCTACGATGGTGTCGCAGTCGGGCGTTTCGGCGGCCGTCAGCGACAGGGCAGAAAAGAAAAGGGCGAGAAAAAGGGTCGTCCGCATGGCCATGCCTCTCCGTCGGCAGTTATCGGCAGGAGCTATCTATCCGAAAAACGGGGGAAGTCAAAGAAAAATCGTTTTAGAACCGGACGCCGCCGCGAATGGTGAAGACATTGAGCTGCCAGTTCTTTATCCTGTTCGCGCCGGTCAGTTCGTTGCCGATCTCGAAGGAATAACTCGCCTCGATGAGGAAGTATTCAAGGAACAGGAAGCCGACGCCGACCGAGCCGTAGAACAGCGGTATCGTCGTATCGTTGCCGCCGAGGTGGACATCACAGCCGAGGCGGATATCGGGGTAGAGTTCGAAGATAACGAGCGGTATGTAGAACCGTGCCGCGACATAGGGCAGGATCGAGTTGCCGTTGCCGAAATTGAGCAGATCGGCGCCGTCGGCCAGCACGCGGTAGCGGTAGGCGAGGCCGAGCCCCACTTCGAAGGGGATGGCGAACTTATAGCCCCCCTCGACGCCGATGCCCGCCTCGAAGTCGAACATGGTTTTGTCTTGAACAAGGTAGGAGATGCCGTTGATCGCATAGTTGTTCACCGAGCTGAAGCCGAACCCGAGTTCGGCCTTTGCCGCGATGAAGAACTCACCGCCGCTTTCTTTGTTATCGTCGTCGCCGCCCTCTTCTTCGCCCTCTTTTTTTTCTTCATCTTTCTTTGCGGCGTCCTCTTTCTTGGCCTCGTCGCTCTCTTTGGACGGTTCCTCTTTCTGGGCGGTATCGTCCTGCTGGGGGGCGGCGTCGGCGTCCGGCTGTTCCTGCGGCTGCGGTTGAGCCTGCTCCTGCGAAGGCTGTTCCTGTTGCGGTTGCGCCTGCGCGGTGTCGGCGGCGGCCTCTTCGGCGGCCGTCAGCGGCAGGGCGGTGCACAGCAGAAGAAAAAGCAGCAGATGACGCATGATATCCTCCCGACGGTGTTCTTGAACGGACCACGGCACAGCATAGCCAAAACGGAACGATAATGCAATGCTTAAAAAGTGTCGCAAGAGAAATTGAAGGCCGGGATGGCTGCAACACAGATACGGTCCGGTACCGTTGCTTCCTTTCGGACCTAGCGGGATTCGCGGGGCATCTTGTACAGTTCCCGGCCATACGGGAAAAAGATGGCGGAGAGGGAGAGATTCGAACTCTCGGTGGCATTGCTACCACACACAATTTCCAATCGTGCTCCTTAGGCCAACTCGGACACCTCTCCGCACGCGGGGAAAAAAATATGGAGGAGAGATAGGGATTCGAACCCTAGGAACCCATCGCTGAGCTCACTTGATTTCGAGTCAAGCTCCTTCGACCACTCGGACATCTCTCCTCACGGAACGGCTGCCGAAGAACGAACCTTCTTGAAAAAGTCGGTGAGCACCGCGCCGCATTCCGCCCCCAATATTCCCTCGACCACTTCACAGCGGTGATTGAGTCGCGGGTCGTTGAGGAGCGAATAGAGCGAGACCGCGCCGCCCCCTTTCGGGTCGCGGGCGCCGAACACCACCCGTCCGATCCGTGTCTGGACGATGGCGCCGCAGCACATGATGCACGGTTCGAGCGTGACATAGAGCTCACTTTTCTCGAGCCGCCAGAAGCCGACCTGTTCCCGCGCCGACTCAATAGCGATGAGTTCCGCGTGGGCCAGCGGCGACTGGGTGCATTCTCTCCGGTTATAGCCGTAGCCTATGATTCTATTGTCAAGGACCAGTATCGCTCCGACCGGCACCTCGCCCCTCTGCGCCGCCGTGTGGGCCAGAGAGAGCGCCTCGCGCATGAACCGTTCGTCCCGTTCCATTTTCGGCCCGATACCCGTCAAAGCGTTGGTCAGTATAGTTTGAAATCCTTTCTTGTCAATGTCAGCGGGAGAGGAAAGTTGACCGTTCCCCTTTTTTTTGGCACAATGAAACGCTTCCGGTGTCCGGAATAAGCGAAAAGGAGGTGAAAAGATGCGGCTCTTTGCGATGCTGGCGTTGGCGGCCATCCTGTGTATCGCCTGCGAAGGCAATACGGTGAAGAAGGTGAAGGACGACGACACGGCCGGTACCGATACCACCGGCGGCTCCGATGACGATACGGCGAGCGACAACACCTTTGTCGACGCCGATTTCGCCGCCACCTGCGGCAATGGTTCGATAGATAACGGCGAGCCGTGCGACGGCAATGTGGTCAACTGCGTCGATATCGATCCGGTCAAGTTCACCGGCGGCAAGGCGAAATGCAACGAGACCTGCACCGGCTTCGACACCGATACCTGCGACGAGAACCCGAGTATCTGCGGCAACGGCATCGTCGAGTCGCCCGAAAAGTGCGACGGTACGATAGACAACTGCGTCGACATCGACCCGTTCACCTTCGTGGCGGGCAAGGCGCGCTGCAAGGATGACTGTTCCGGCTGGGATACCGAGACCTGCGAGAGTTCGGGCGACTACTGCGGCGACGGCTCCAAGAGCGAAAGCGAGGTCTGCGACGGTGACGCCAAGGCCTGCACCGATATCAACCCCTTGCTTTATGAGAGCGGGAACGCTCCCTGCAACCAGTGGTGCACTGGGTACGACACGATCTCCTGCGTCGTCATCTCGTCGGAATGCGGCGACACGGTCGTTGAGGGGATCGAGGTCTGCGACGGCGGGCTCAAGGACTGCGTCGATATAGATCCCTTCTCCTACAGCGGCGGCAAGGCCTACTGTCTGGCGGACTGTTCCGGCTACGATATCGTCACCTGCGAGGAGAACACCTCCGGAACGCTTTTCTACGATTCGTTCGAGAACGGCGAGTCGAAATGGCTCCTTGAAAAGGATTGGCAGATCGGCGCGCCCAGCTATACCGTGAGCGTCACCGAATCGATAACCGGCGCCTACGCCGGACAGAATGTGCTCGCCACCAACCTCACCGGTCCGTACACCCTTGCCGGAGCGCAAGGGTCCGCTTACACCGAAGCGGCCATCATCGCAAAGCCGATAACGATACCCACCGGCAAGACGACGACCCTCTCGTTCCGCGCCTATGTCTATACCGAATATTACACCTCCACCTCCGATCCCACGCAGAACGCGTGGTATGACGGGATGATCGTCGAACTGTACGAGGATACGACCAAGCTCGGCGAGGCGGCGCTCGAATCGAACGATGCATCGCTTGTCGACACCTTCAAGGTCCCCTCCGCCGGCGGTTATGTTCCCATGACCGGCGTCCGCGGCCACAGCGGGGCCGATGTGTACGCCCTGTTCTCGGCCGATCTCTCGTCCTACGCGGGCAAGACGGTATCGCTCAGTTTCCTGTTCATCAGCGATTACATGGGGAACAATTTCGGCATCGCGATGGATGAGGTCTCGATAACGGTGCAGTAGTCACTTCTGATCATATTTCATTTCAGGGAGGGGACCCATGTGGAAGAGTATCTTGCCGATCGCTGTTGCGGCGATGCAACTGGTCGCCTGCACCATCTCGTATGACGACACGGAAGACAAACAGGCAACGACCTACACCGACCCGGTGACCGGACTGATGTGGGAGGGTGTGGGATCCGAGGATGAATCGTATATGGACGATGCAGAGAATTATTGCGAAGGACTCGTACTGGAGAATTTTGATGACTGGCGGCTGCCGACGATAACGGAACTGCGGACACTTATCCACGGTTGCGCCAAGACGGCGACCGGCGGCGATTGTGAGGTTGCCGATCCCGATTGTCTTGAAGATGCATGCGGTGATTCGTGCAATAACTGTGGCATAAATAAAGGACCGGGCATCAATGGGTACTATTGGGATCCCGATGCGGATAACGCCTTTTGGAACAAAGAGGATAACGACTTCGTTTTCCTGAGTTCCTCGAAGGTCTCCGATGGTGAGGATACGGTCTGGTTCGTCGATTTTGCCACAGGGGAGGTCTACAACGGCGAACTCAGTTGGTACGACCAACGACATAAGACCCATTGTGTGCGGACCGCAATGCCGCTCGCCGTTGGTGGCAAGTGTAGCAAAGGACTTTCCTTCTGTCGCGACAACACGGCGTATGCCTGCAAATCAGGAAAACTGGCGATAGTCGAGAATTGTACGACAAGCGACAGTATCTGTTATTATGAAGAAGGAAGTGACGCCACAGCAGCGTGCGTTGCCAAGCCGCCGGTGCCGGTCATCGGACTTCGGTACAACGACCCGTTAAGCGGCATAAAGGATTATCGTGTCATAAAGGACACGGTCAAAATGGATGTCAGTCTTTCCTGTCCGCAAAAAGAAGACGCCGACATGACCGTTTGCGACAAATATATCTCTGATACAATCGTTGATGACACGACCGCCTCAGAGTACGCATTCGAGAATCGATGTTGCGAACCTGAATGGAGCGAAAAATATTGTCTTAAATTTCGCTGGACGATGATCGAAACACCGACTCCTTATACCGCCGAGACCCGCATCCAGTTGAAGAACATCGCCGGTGCCGAAGAGGGAGTTTGGTATACGACCTGCGATGGGCAGGATCCGACATTAGCCTTTTTCAAGGCTCACATGCTGACGCCGACCGCCGAGGGAAAGGAGTACAAGGTGCAGATAGAGGTGGCGACCGTCGATCGCTTGACCGGCGTCGAGAGCGATATCGTGACAAGGATCGATGCGCCTAACATTATTCCGAATGCCCGCGTGATGGTTCAGTTGACTTGGAAAGAGGGCTTGCAGAACCGCGCCCAAGAGGACCGGCAGGAAGGGATCGCGGTCGATCTCGACCTGCACCTCGTCAAGAAGAACGGGACGGATGCCTGCGGCGTCGAAAGCGGGGTTGATGGTCTTCTCTGCACCTCAATGGGGCGGCCCGGCCTTCCGGAGTTTGCCTCACCCACGCACGACGACTGTCATTTCAACGACATCGGGGACAACGGCGATTACGCATGGACCGGTTGTGAAGGCGATTTCAAAACCATTTCTTGGCACGCGGCGCTCGACATAGACAATCATTGGGGCGGTGGTGATTATACGAGCCCTGAAACGATAGACCTCGGTCCTATAGACGATATCGATCCGAAAGATGGACAGCCTGATATGAATCCCTTCACTGACGATTATCTCCTTCTGGTTAATTATAACCGTTGTCAAAATATGGTGCAAGGAGGATCGGAAGTCGACTGCGTGGAAGGCGGCGCGAACTACAATGTTCACGCCCGTGTCGATGTCTTTGTCGACGGCGTAAAGGTGCCGCGTGAAGGGAAGGATGCGGCAACACTTGCGCGTTCCGAATTCGTTATCCGGCCTTTCGAATGGCTAGCGGTCAATCTCATCAACTGGGATCGATCAAAAAGTGGCCAGTGGTCAGGCGATGCGGTCGTGGCGGATGCTCCGGAGAGTCATCAGAAAGTATGCCAATTTATGTTGGAATACTGCCACAACACGCCGATATGGAATGGGACCGCTTTCGAGACATGGGTCGTTTCGGATCCTACTTATGGCCAAGGTGGTGGCGGGACCTGTTACACTTACGGTACCCGGCAGTGACGCGCTAGTGAAGTAGTCCCGAAAGCCATCCCGGCGCGGCCAGTTGGACCGCCCACAGCACACATCCCGCATAGGCGCCGCTCACCAGATCGTCGAGCAGTATCCCCCACGAACCGTGGAGATTGCGGTCTATCCAGCGGGCCGGTTGTATCTTGATGATGTCGAGTATGCGGAACAGCAAAAACCCGAAGGTCGCCGCGACAAGGGGATTTCCCTGAAAGATGATGGGGACCATAAGGTATCCGGCGATCTCGTCGAGGATGAACTGCCCCGGATCGTCGGCCTTCCGCGCCTTGCCGCGCCAGAATTCGACCGCCCACGGCGTCAGGATGTGGTTGAGCCACGAAACGATGAGGAGCCACCCGACGAGCCACGGAACGAGCAGTTCCCACGGCAGAAAATACCAGCCTACGAGGTGCAGTACGACGCCCCAGAGCGCCCCGAACGAACCCGGCGCAAGCGGAAGCAGCCCCATATAGCCGCCGGTGGCGATGAATTTTTTAAGATGTTCGGTCATGCTCCTCCCTCCTCTTCCGGTCACGGGGTGCAGTTGCTGTAAAAGGCGACATTCACACCGGCGCCGGCCGCCTCGCATACCGAGGTATATTCCAAACCGTCGCATCCGCAAACTATTTGTTTCGCGGGAACAGGATCGGTGCAGTCATCGGGTATCGTGACGCAGGTGCCGATCCCCTCGCAGTCGCCGAACATCTTTTCGCAGTAACGCGGCGCGTTCGCATCGGGGGGACACTCCTCGTTCTTGACACAGCTGGAAAGCTCCGCGTTGTCGTCATCGGGTGCGGCCGGTTCGTCGAATGGGTCGTCGTCGATCAGGAGCGCGTCGGGCATCGCGGCGTCGGAGTTCTCGTCGGGATCGGGCGTTACCTCATCGCGTTCGGCGACATCTTCATCGGCTACGGCGATATCGTCGGGAAAGTAGTGGTAGACCGGGTCGGATTGACAGCCCATAGAGAAGAACGCGAGTAGCGCAAAAAAAATAAGGCGGCGAAGGTCGCTCATGCCGCGCATGGTACCATCGCCGCCCGTCAAAGGGAATTTTTTTGCTGATTACGGAGTGGTGATCGGGTCGCTCGGATCGGTGGTGGTGCCGTCGCCCACGCAGTACCAATCGATCACACAGCCGCGCGAATCGTAGACCGGCTCCATTTTCTCGCCGTCGGCACAGTAATTTTCCGGGTTCGGCATGCCGACCGGACAACCGTCGTCGGTGACCAATTCGCCGCATTCGCCTTCGAAAAGCGTCTTGGCGTTGTCGGCGTCGGCGTAGCACTGGTTCGGGTAGGTCATCTGACCGTAGCCGTTATCGGCGCAGACCGGGGCGTAGATCTCGGGGCAGACCGGATCGGTGCCGCCGCCGCAGTCCCAGCCGACGATGCAGCCGTTGTAATCGTAGACCGGATACATCTCGCTTTCGGAGCATTTGTTGTAGACCGGTTTCTCGATATCGAGGCATTCGCTGTAACCGCACTCGAACCCGATCGCGCAGCCCATCTCGTCATAGATTCGCCTCGCGTAGGTGCCGTCGGGGCAGGCGACCGACTCTTCGGGATAGATATCTTTGCAGCCGTTCGGATCGCCCTGACATTCACCCTCGTAGGCGATCTCCATGCCGAACATCTTCGCGAAGCAGTCATTGTCGTAGGTCCGGCCGTCGATACCGCAGACCGGCGCCCAGATCATCGGGCAGGCCTGACCCGGATCGTTCGGATCGGTCTGGTAGTCGCACTTCATGCCGAGCACGCAGGAACGACCGAAGTCGATGATGAAAACGGGACGCCCCATTTCGGGAGAACAGGTGGAGAAATCAAGACCGATGATCTCGGGGCACAGCGGCATCGCGCCGTAACCGCCGTCGCCGGGCTGACCGGGATCGCCGGGATAACCGCCGCCATCCTCGCACGGCTCGACCATACCGTCGCCGTTCGCGTCGGTGGTGCCGTTCTCGCACGGTTTGGTGGGCTCGCCGCTCGGATCGCTCTGGGTCGGCTGATCGCCTTCTTTCTGGTCTTTGAATGCGTTGAACATGATCTCGCCCTTCGTTTTCAGGGTCACTTTCTCGAGCGGTTTGATCGTCTCTTCGCCGCACGCGATAAAGAGACTCGCGACGAACGCCGCGATAAGCACCGGGATGTACCGTTTCATGGGAACCTCCAACTCGTTTGTTTAGATCGGCCTGCTTGCCTTTCACCGTTATGACGGATACGCCGCTTTAAAAGTTGTAACAAGACAAACTTTTTTAGAACCACCCGTAAACACTGAATGTTCCGACATGACGGAGGTAGGTGTAATCGGTGTAGTCGGTGGCGGCGGCGCCGATATTTGAAAAAGCGGCGGTCAAGGCGTAGGAGAGCGAAAGCCCCAGATAATCGGTAAGGTCGAGCCGCAATTCGGGAGCGGCGGTGAAGATATGGTCGGTGCGTCGCTTGGGACCGCTTTCGAGGTTGTCCTTGTTGAACCACTGCAGATAACGGTAGCGCACCTCGCCCTGCACCGTGAACTTTTTATAGCGGTAGGCCGCCTCGGTCGTCAGGAGGAATTCGCCGTACCGGCCGCTGATGGCGAACGGAACGGCGGTCATGAAGACCTCGTCGCGGAAAAGCGTCACCGCGCCGCCCGCGCCGAATTTCAGATGCCCCGCGTCGCTCTCGGGATACCAGATGAGCCCCCCTTCGCCGCCGATGACCGGGCCGTCGAGGTAGTCGAGCTTGTCGGCCAGCAGCCCTTTCCAGTAAGCGGCGGTCACCGTACCGTAGAGCGACACCTGTTCCCCCGCCGCCCATTCGATATAGCCGTCGACCGTACCGGAGACATGGCGGTTCTCCCACGCGCTGAAGTTTCCCGCTCCATAGGCGAAGTCACCGTGAAGCGAAAGCAGGATATCTTTGCGCACGGTCCGTTCCCACCCGATGCCGCCCGAGAAAGCGATGCGGGAACATTCAGGATGGGCGAAGACCGCCGCCAGATCGTAGCCGACCCGCGCCGCGAACGAATTCTCTTCGCCGAATCGGAGTGTTATCAGGCCGTCGGAGGGAAGCACGATACTTTTCTGCGGCCCGTCGACGCCGTTCATTACGATGTCGTAGAGGTAGCGGCACCGCAGATCGCTGTCGTAGGAAAGACCGGTCCGCAGGTTCCCGTCGACCTCAAGAGCGCACACCGGTACCGTGATCGCTATATATATAAGGAATAAGATACTATTGAGTGACCGTGTGATCCTTGACCTCACTTCCGCCCCCGCGCGCTTTCTTTTTCAGGAACCGTCGTTCCTTCTCCGTCTCGACCGGTGCGGTATCAACATCGGGAACCTCGATCTTCGGCGGCGTCACGGCGACATCGGGCGCTTCGGCGCGATCAACCGCCGGAGGCGCCGTATCGGGTACTTCGACCGGCGGCGGCGTCACGGCCACAGCGGATGCCGGGGCCGGCGCAGGTGCAACGGCCGCATCGGGCGCCTCTTCGGCCGCTTTCACGGCCTCATCGGGTACCTCGACCGGCCAGAGCGCCGGATAGGTCGGGGCCGTATCGGGCACCTCCGCCGCCGGGGGCGGCGTCACCGTCCGCCGGATGACCGGCACCGGCCGCGGTGGTTGAGCGACATCGTCGTCGAGCGGTTCGTCGGCCTCATTCCGTTCGTCATCGCGGAGCGGTGCATCGGCATCGACCACCGTCTGCGGCATGATAACCGCATCGGCCTTGTTTTTAAAGAAATTTTGTTGCCAGTGCTTTCGTTCGGTGTCGCTGACGACCCGCTGGAACCGGACCGTGCTTTTCAGCGGCGAGTCGCCCCCGGCATAGATAAAGGTGAATAAAAAACAGAAGATCGTTGCCGTCAGCGCGCGCATCACCCGTTCGGCAGGCGCGTCTTGGGTAGTTCGATGTAGGTGACCCGGACCAGTTCCTCGGTCGCCTCAAGATCGATGCGGTGGCGGTGGGTGTAACCCTCGAAATCGGCGCGGGTCTCTATCGCCGTTCGGCCCAGCTTCTCGACATTGACGATGAAGGGTATCTCGTTGCGTCCCTGCGCGAAGTCGCCGGTCCAGGTCCAGGTCTTCTGCGCCGCGTTCTCCGCGCCGTCGAAGACCACCCCGTCGCCGAGCGCGAAGGTGACCGTGACATTCTTGAGCGGCCGCGCCGCATCGTATTCCATCGTTATTTTGAAGGGTTTCTTCGATTCGACCTCGGTCTGCGAGATGACCGTTTCCTCGCTCTTCGTCGCGTCGCCATGCCACCGGGCGATGCTGACGCTCACCACAGCGATAAGCGCGATGATGCCGATCCCGGCCAGTGCCGGACGGAACCATCCGGCGTTCGGTCGAGACGCCGCTGCAGGCCGTTGCGCCGCCTCGACCAAACGCCGGTGGAGCGCCGCCTCGAACGCATCGGGCTCAGGATCATCCTGAACGGGACGGTATTCGGCGGTGAACTTCTTTATTTCGACCAGAGAGCGCAGATGATCGCGGCAGTCGGGACACCCGGCCAGATGCGCGGCGACCTCCCGCTCATCGGCGGCGGAGATCGCCCCTACCGTCTTTTTCGCGAGCAGTTCCTGTATGTCGGCGCAACGGGCCATCGTCAGTGCCTCATCCGGCAATCCATCCAACGCTATGACGCGCAGGATAGAAGAAAAGTTGTAAAAGGTCCAAAACTTTTTTCCTCACAGGATACCGCGCGCCTCCGTAAGCATCTCGGCCAGTTTTTTACGCGCCTGAAAGACTCGTGATTTCAATGCAGTAAGCGATATGTTGAGGATCTCGGCCGCCTCGTCGTAGCTCACCTGTTCGAGGTCGACCAGCACCAGCGCCTCGCGCAGGAGCGGCGGTAGTTCGCCCACCAGACGGCGGATGAACAGACGACGGTCTTCGGAGATCATCTCCTCCTCGGCGCTCTTTCCGTCGGCCGCCGCGGTATGTTCGAGCGTCTGAGGATCGAAATGGTCGGCGGCGTAGTGAGGCGAACGGGTCAGATCGATGAATTCGTTGCGGACGATGCGCCACAGCCATGTCGAGAAATTGCATGAGCCGCGAAAGGTCCCGAGCGAAAGGAACGCCTTGACGAGCGATTCCTGCAACACATCGTCGGCGTCGGCGCGGTTCTCGCCGCAGATATGGCAGGCGAACGACCGGAGTTTGGCGCGGTGCTGACGGACCAGCGTCTCGAAGGCGGCCGTCTCCCCCTTTTGAGCCCGTTCTATGAGGTTCCGTTCGTCAGAGGAGGGCATCGCCGACTATCACAGTGCGCAGAAAGTGTCGATGTCGTTGCCGACGATGGCAAGAGAGGCGCGCCAGAAATCGGGTTTGCGGATATCTATCTTCATCAGCTTCGCGACGGTGGCGATATCGTTCTTCCCCGTTTCCTGCAACAGCCGGTCGTATTCCTTCACGAAGCGGTCGCCGCGCTTCAGATATTCGGCATAAAGCCCCTTGGCGAACAGCAGTCCGAAGGCGTAGGGGAAGTTGTAGAAGTTGTGGTCGGGATCGTAGTAGTGCGGTTTGCAGAGCCACATGTAGGGATGGAGCGTATCCTTGTCGAGTCCGTCGCCGTAGGCCTCCTTCTGGGCGTTCAGCATCAACTCTTTGAGCGCGGCCACCGGCACCGACGACCCAGCGCGGTTCTCGAAGAGCGCCGTTTCGAAGAGGAAGCGGCTGTAGATATCGACGATGACCTGCGTGGCGCCCTGCAGCTGGCTTTCGAGTATCGCCGCCGCGTCGGCCTTCTTGGCGCTCTGCACCGCCGCCTGCGTGATGATGGTCTCGCAGAAGATCGATGCGGTCTCGGCCAGCGGCATCGGGTAGTCGCTGTTGAGGAACGATTCGCCCGTCAAGCAGTGGCCGTGGTAGGCGTGGCCCAGTTCGTGGGCGATGGTGGTGACATTGGTGAAACTGCCGCTGAAGTTCGAGAGTATCCGGCTCTCGCCGATGGGATGGATATTGTAGCAGAAGGCGCCGCCCACTTTCCCCTTGCGCGGTTCGGCGTCTATCCAGTGTTTCTTGAAGGCGTTGTCGGCGAATTTTCCCAGTTCGGGGCTGAACGACGAAAAGTTCCGCACGATGAAGGCATGCGCCGTCTCGTAGGTGAACTGGAGGTCGCTTTTTGCCACCGGGGCGAAGAGATCGTAGAACGGCAGGCCGCCTTTGTGACCGAGCAGTTTCGCCTTTTTGCGGAGGTATTTACGGAACTGCGGCAGGCTTTCGCGCATCGCCGTGAGGAGCGCGTCGAGCGTTTTTTTGTCCATCCGCGAATGGTGCAGCGTCATGGCGAGCGGACTCTCGAATCCGCGCAGGGCGGCGGTGGTGATGACCTCACCCTTTATCGCGTTGAGGCACGCGGCCGACGATTCTTCGACCTTCGCGTAGGCGGCGAGTTCGGCCTCGAAGGCCGCCTTGCGCACCTTCCGGTCGCCGTCGTAGGCGAGGTTGCGGGCCGCCGGGAGCGGCAATTCTTCGGTCTTTTTCCCTATCTTCACCGGCACCATGAGGGTCGAGGTGAGGGTGTTCTGGAGCGAGCCCCACGCGGTTGAGCCGGTCATCCGCATCTTGGCGATGAGCACCTCTTCACGCTCCGAAAGCATGTGCTTGGTGTTCTCCTGTATCTCGCGGAGGTAGAAAAGATGTTCGCCGATGAGGTCGGACTTTTCCGCCAGCGCGCCCAAGTTCTTCACCCCGGCGAGCCACTGGGCGAACTTCACGCGGTCCTCGGCCGTTTCGGCGAGCATCCGGTCGATCGCTTCGAGCGCCATCTTGGCGGTGTCGTCGGAGGTGTTGACGGCGAACGAGAGGTTGGCGAAGACGCCGAGCCTTTCATTGAGGGTGGTCAGCGCGATGCGCTGTTTCAGGTATTCTTCGATGGTCGTCACCGGGTTCTTGCCCTTGCCGAGCCGGGTCAGGGTCCAGCGGCGCAGGGTGACGATCTCGGCGGCGAGTCGCTCCATGTCCTTCTTGAAGGC
>CAYPQK010000023.1:0-33830 GCA_964412895.1 uncultured Spirochaetales bacterium | reverse complement strand
CCGTCGCCGCAGTCGAGTTGCGTCAGGCATTCGCCGCCCGGTTCCTCGGCCGGCGTACAGGCAACAAGGGCCAAAAATGACAAGAAGAGAAGGAGGATACGACAGCGGACGATCATCTTCAGCATCCACACCCTCCGTCGTCGTGGCATTCGGCCTCGCCTGCCTTCCAAGTACAATCAGTACCGCAGGCTGTCGTGTCTGAACATTCGTACCCTAAATTCGTACAGTTGGAAGTCTGGCCCGTTTCGCACTGTTCGGTAGTTGCGTTATAGAAACGGATGTCGTCTATATACCAAGTATTCCACCCAAGACCACCCGAGTAATCTCTTGAGTATTCGAAAGAAATCGTGGTATATCCTGCCGTCACACTGATGCACTGTTCAGCCCAAGTCGAATGATCGCCACTTGTTTCGAATTTCTCTGTACCTCCTGAGCCCGCGTCCCTCGCACCTTCATAAACCCTGAAATAATCCCAGCCCGATTCCGACTGTCCGGCATACCAGAAGCATACTTGCCCATCGGTATATTTGAGGAATCGAATCGTAGTATAATTGTATGTTCCTGATTCTGAAGAATCAGAAATGCCATAGCTTTTCAACGAATAGGAACCGGCATGTTTTTGGCTTGTCGAAGTGCTCCAATCGCCGTCCGAATAGGAAGGTTTGCCGCCTTCGAAACCTTCAACAAAAGCCGGGATGGTGCCGCCGAGAACACCATCGCCGCAGACATTGGGGACACATGCCGAACCGTTCCACGAGGCGGTACCGGAGCATTTGAACCGGCATTCTGTGGTGCTGGGGGTGGCGTTATAGGCACCGACGGTCGTCGGAGTCCACGCAGAACCGTTCCATGTCTGGGTTATGGAAGAAACGGTGTTCCATTCGGCGTTCGCCGGAAGCCCGGTGCAGGTGCCGCTCTGCGTGTTTGCCGCGCAGATCGAACCGTTCCAAGTATAGTTGGTCGCACAGGTGTACCGGCAGGAATTGGTGTCGGGGGTCGTGTTGTAGGCGGTCGCGCTGTCGACCGGACTCCATGCGCTGCCGTTCCAGGTCTGCCCATAACTCGACACGGTGTTCCAGACGGTCCCGATCGCCGGTTTCGCGGCGCAGGTGAAGGTCCGGGTCGCCGCCACACACGAAGAGCCATTCCAAGTATAGTTCGTGTTGCAGGTGTAGCGGCAGGCGGTGGCACTGCCGGTCGCGTTGTACTCGGTGGTTGCGTCGTCGGCCGGGCTCCATGCCGAACCATTCCATGTCTGCAAGTAACTCGACACCGTGTTGTAGACCGTCTCGCCCGACTGCGGTTTGGCGGCGCAGTTGTAGGTCCGCGTGTCGGCGGCGCAGGCGGTACCGTTCCATGTGTAGTTGGTCAGGCACTGGAAGTGACAGGCGGTCGAGGTGGGCGAGGTATCGTAGACGGTCGTGCTGTCGGCAGGGCTCCAGCTCCCGCTCCAGGTCTGGGTGTAACTCGCCACGATATTCCATTCCGAGTTGGCCGGTTTGGCGGCGCAGTTGAAGGTCCGTGTGTTCGACACGCAGTTGGAACCATCCCAATGGTAAGCGGCCGCGCAGATATACCGGCATGCCGTGGTACTGGCCGTGGCGTTGTATTCGGTGGTCGCATCGTCGGCCGGGCTCCACGCGCTCCCGTTCCATGTCTGGGTGTACTGGCTGACGGTGTTCCAATCGGTCCCGGTCGCCGGCTTCGCGTTGCAGGTATAGGTCCGGGTCGCCGCTTCGCAGGAATCGCCATCCCAGTTATAGTTGGTGTTGCAGGTATAACGACATGCGGTGGCGCTGCCCGTGGCGTTGTATTCGGTGGTTGCGTCGTCGGCCGGGGTCCACGCCGAACCGTTCCAGGTCTGCAAGTAACTCGACACCGTGTTGTAGACCGTCTCGCCCGACTGCGGCTTGGCGGCGCAGTTGTAGGTCCGCGTGTCGGCAACGCAGGCATTGCTGCCGTTCCATGTGTAGTTCGTCAGGCACTGGAAACGGCATGCCGTGGAGCTGGGCGTGGTATTGTAACTCGTTGTGCTGTCGGCCGGGCTCCATGCACTACCGTTCCAGGTCTGGCTGTATTCCGACACGGTGTTCCAACTGGTATTGGCCGGTTTCGCGGCACAGGTAAAGGTCCTGCTGTCCGAGATACAGTTGGAGCCGTCCCAATGATAGCTGGCCACGCAGGTGAACCGGCATGAGGTGGAACTTCCCGTCTCGTTGTAGGTAGTGGTGCTGTCGACGGGTATCCATGCACTGCCGTTCCATGTCTGTTCGTAACCCGCTACGGTGTTCCATTGGGAATTGGTCGGTTTGGCGGTGCAGTTGAAGGTCTTCGTGTCGGCGGCGCAGATCGAGCCGTTCCAAGTGTAGTTGGTCTGACATTTAAACCGGCATTCGGTGGAGCTGGGCGTAGTATTGTGGGCGGTCGTACTGTCGGCCGGGAGCCACGCGCTGCCGTTCCAAGTCTGCGAATAACTCGACACGGTGTTCCAGTCCGAACTGGCCGGTTTCGCGGCGCAGGTGAAGGTCCGTGTATCGGCGATGCAGGCGCTACCGTTCCATGTGTAGTTCGCCAGACAGGTGAATCGGCACGCCGTCGTGCTGGGGGTGGTACTGTAAACCGGGGTGCTGTCGGCGGGAAGCCACGAACTCCCGTTCCATGTTTGTTCATAGTCGGATACGGTGTTCCATGCCGAATTGGCCGGTTTCGCCGCGCAGGTGAAGAGCCGCGTATCGGCGGTACAGGTGCTCCCGTTCCAAGTATAGTTCGCCGCGCATTTGTAGCGACATTCGGTGGCACTGCCAGTGGCGTTATAATCGGTCGTCGCGTCGTCGGCCGGGCTCCACGCGCTTCCGCTCCAAGTCTGCGCATAGCTCGATACGGTGTTCCAATCGGTGCCGATCGCCGGTTTCGCATTACAGGTGTAGGTCTTCGTGTCGGCGGCGCAAATGCTCCCGTTCCAAGTATAGTTCGTCGCGCATTTGTAGCGGCATTCGGTCGCACTGCCGGTGGCGTTGTAGCTGGTAGTGCTGTCGGCCGGGTTCCACGCGGTGCCATTCCATGTTTGGAGATAGCTCGACACCGTGTTCCAATCGGTGCCGGTCACCGGTTTCGCGGCGCAGGTGAAGGTCTGCGTGTCGGCGGTGCAAGTGTAACCGTTGCCACTGTAATGAAGTTTGCAGGTGCAGGTGTAGGAACCGGCCGGCGTGTTGGTACAGTCGGCGTTCACATGGCAGGTGTCGGTACCCAACGAACATTCGTCGATATCGCGACAGCCGCCAAGCGTGAATTCGAATCCAAAATTGCAGCCGCAGGTATAACTGCCGGTCGTGTTGGTGCAGGTCGCCGTCGTGTCGCCGTTATCGTTGCAGGGATTGCTCAAGGTAATGCATTCATTGGTCTCGGTGCAGGTGGTGCCGCCCGAGAAATCCCAGCCGCTGGAGCAGTTACAGGTGTAGTCGCCGACCTGATCCTGACAGGTCGCGCCGGCGTCTCCGCCGTTATCGCAGGGATTGCCGACGCATTCGTCGGAATCATCGCAGGTAGTGCCGTTGTCGAACCAGCCGCCCGAACAGTTGCAGGTATAGTCACCCGCCGTGTTGGTGCAGGTGGCCAGCGTATCGCCGTTGTCGTTACAGGGGTTGTTGTTCACGGTACATTCGTCGATGTCGCGGCAGGAACCGCTGGAGAAGGCGTACCCGGGAGTAACGCAGGTGCAGGAATAACTGCCCTGCAGGTTCGAGCACAGCGCGTCGTCGTCGCCGTAGTCGTCGCACGGATCGCCGCCCGCAAGGCATTCGTCGATGTCCTTGCAGCCGCCGCCCGTGAAATTGTAGCCGCCGCTGCAGGTGCAGGTGTAGCCGCCGTCGGTGTCGGCGCAGGAGCCGCCGCTGTCGTTATGGTCGTTGCAGGGGTTGTCCAAGGTCACGCATTCATTGATGTTGTCGCAGGTGTGGCCGTCGCCGTTGAGGGTATAGCCGCTGATGCAGGAACAGGTGTGCGAGCCGGTGGTATTCTGGCAGTCCTGCGCACAGCCGTCGGTGTTGAGCGTGCATTCGTCGACATCCTGACAGGTGCCGCCGCTGGGCGTGAAGCCGCCCGAACAGGCGCAGTCGTAGCCGCCGAGCGTGTCGCTGCAGATCGCCGCCGTATCGCCCTGCGCGTCGCACGGGTTATCCATCGTCACGCATTCGTTTATCTCTTCTATCGCGGTGGTGAAGCTGAATTCATGGTCGGCCGCAAGACCGTTGCCCGCCTCGTCCTCGACGCCGGTGGTCACCGTCACGGTGTAGACCGTGTCGTAGGTCAGCGATGCGGTCGGCGTGAAGACCGCCGTGTAGGTCCCCGCCGTGTAAGTCACCGCGCCGTTCACCGTCGCGGGAGAATCGTCCTCGACCGTTATGGTCAGCGTCGTGAGCGTCGCCTCGTTTATCGGTTCGGAAAAGGTCACTTCGATCAGGGTCCCCACCCCGACGCCCGTCGCATCGGACTCGGGACTGGTCGACACCACCGTAGGCGACGTTGTCTCCACATACAGGTCCATATCAAGGTCGGGCTGGAGGTCGACCGTGTCTTCGTCCGCCATATCCTCATCGGCCATATCTTCGTCCGCGGTGTCGATGTCGGCCGTATCCTCGTCGACGATGACCGCATCATCCCCTACTTCGACCATATCGTCGCCCGTTTCGACCATATCGTCACCCGTCTCGACCGCGTCGTCCCGCACTTCCGTCGTGTCGTCGCCGGGCTCCACGCTGTCTTCCTCCGCCGTTTCGTCCACCGGGAACTCCTCGTCGTCGAGCAGTTCGTCGGTCATATCGTCGGCGGCCGCCGTGTCCTTGTCGGCCGGCGGGATGTCGGGCAGCGCCACGCACTGCTCCTCCTCGCAGGTGTAGCCATCCTCGCAATCAAGCGCCGTGATGCATTCCGGCCCGTTCGGTTTGTTCTCGGCGGCGCACCCGGCAAGAAGAGCCAAAGTGAACGCCACGAACAAGAAAAGCGATCCATGCCTGTTCATCAGTATCCCTCCCTTTCTTCGATCGATCACGGTTGCAGACAGGTGCCGGTGTAGGCGTAGTTCGCCGGTGCTTGGCCGCTGCCGGTCGCACTGGTCGCGGCAATGGCGCCGCCGCCGCCGCCCGCCGCGCCCTGAACCCGGAAATAACACTGGTTGGGACTGTAGCCCCCCTGAGCGGTATAGTTGAGCTCTATCGCCTGCCCATTGGTAAAAGTGTAGTTATACCAAGTGCCGGAGCAAAGAGGGCCTCCGGAATAATCGTACCAGGTCGATTGGGCGGGAGATGCCCATACCGTGCTTCCGGCCGCATACGCCGTGAGGGTCGTGCCGATCCAGCTCTGATAGTAATATTCGTAATAGGAAGAGTCCATATAATCATAGGCGCTGTCGCAGATCTGTACCGAATTGGTGCACGACCATGTGGGAGTGGCAATGCAGGTCGAAGGAGAACCGGAACAGATGCTGCCGTTCTCAACGGCGCAGGATTGACTGCAACCGTCGCCGTCGCCGTTGTTGTTGTCGTCGCAGTATTCGTGCGCACCGTCTTTCAGCAGCGTTATCTCGCCCGAGGAAAGGGCGCGGCTGTAAACGCGCACTTCGTCTATGTAGCCGGTGGTGGCATACGGATCGGTATAACCGACGATCGGCGACACCTGACCGACGGTCAACGGATCGTCATTCGTGACCGGAACGCTAGTGCAGGCATCCGATGTCGTTTGCAGTACGCCGTCCACATACATCCGCACATTGACGCCGTCATAGGTACCGACGACATGATGCCACACGCTGTCATCGATATCGCTGGTCGAAGTGGCGCCGCAGCAGATACCGTCCACTATCCAGTTATGGAACACGAAGCTGACCTTCCGGCTCGCCTCGCGCCACATGACGAAATTGGCCTGATGCCCCGAACCCTTGCCGACCAGCATATAGGGGCGGATATTCGATGCGTCGTACGGAAGATAGACCCACGCCGAAACGCTCATCGGGCCGGACAGATCGAGTTTCGTCGTGTCGGCCACCTGAAGGTTGCTGGACATGTTGAAAGCCAGTGCATTACCGCGCACTCCGGTATTGCCAAGCGCGGCGCCGACGGAGAATTTACCATTGACCGGATCGGGAGAGGAATCATACACCGTCGAGAAAAGCGCCGGTTCGTCCATACGCAGGTACAGCACCAGTCCTTCCGGGACGGTATTCTTGCCGTCGCCGCAATACGGCACCACGATATCGTCGTCGGGCATAGCCGCATCATCGTCGGTCACGACGGCGGTATCGTCATCGGGGATGGGGGTATCGTCGATCACGACGATATCGTCATCAGGGATGGGAGCATCATCGACCACGGCGGTATCATAGTCCGGAAGCACGGCTTCATCCACCACAGGATGATCGCTCTCGACCAGCAGAGAGTCATCGTCCGAAGGATCGATATCGCTCAAAAGCTCGTCAGTGTCTCCCCCTATCGCGTCGTCATCGGTCCGCGCATCCACCGGCGTATCGCCGTCGGTATCGACATCCGCGTCGGTGTCGGCATCTTTGTCGGTATCACCGTCGATGTCCGTGTCGCCGTCAACATCGCCGTCGCCGTCGATATCAGCGTCGGTATCACTATCGGCCTCTTTGGGGATGTCCTTATCGGTCGTATCGTCGTCAGAGGGTTCCGCGTCGGGGAATTCGACACACCAGCCGTCCTCGCAGGTCCAGTCGCCGGGACATTCGAGCGAGGTGATACAACTGACGCGATTCTTCTCGTTCGAACAGGCAACGGCAAAAAAGAGAATAAAAAGAAGGAATAGGGAAATGAAGCTCCGAACGAAGAACATGATTTTGCCTCTTTCCAAACCAACACGGAGGATTTTAGCGTGTCTCGCCGTAAAAAGCAATACATCGTTCCAGAATTATAAGGAAATCGTTATTCGGGATCAATAAGTGATGACGACCAGCCCGTCACCGGACCGTATGCCGCTGCCCATGGAGGTGTTGGTGTTGCCTGCGGCATCCACATACCCCGAACCGCCGCCGCCGCTACCGCCGGTCCAGTTGCCGGTGCTCGTTCCATTGGCGCCCGCCGCACCGCCGCCCGCCGCGCCCGCCGCCGCCGTATTGTTTTCGGATTGACTTGAGGAGGCGATATTCTCGCCGGTACCGCCGAGTCCCAAGGTCCCCGCCGTCCCGGCGCTCCCACCGGCCCCGCCGCTGCCGCCAATCCCGCCGGCCGTCTGGGTGCCGCCGCCGGCCATGACCGAAGGGGCCCAGCCGCCCGCGCCGCCGCCGCCGTAATAGCCGCCGCCACCGCCGCCGCCCGCTCCCGCCGACAAGCCGTCCACGCGGTTACCGCCGGCTCCGCCGCCGCCGCCCGCCACGATGACGCGGTCGGTCAGCGCGGTCCCGTTCCTGCGGACATCGCTCGCCCCGCCGCCGCCGCCGCCGCTCGCCGTTGCCGTACCGCCGGTGCCGCCGGTACCGCCGCCGTTCCAGCCGCCGGAGGTGCCGCTTCCGCCGCCTTGCCCCACATTCACATGGAGCGTATCTCCCGGGGTCACGGGGATCGTCGCCTTCGCATAGCCGCCCGAACCGCCCGCCACGGTACCGGCGCCGTTCGCGCGGCCCTGACCGCCCCACGCCTCGACATTAACGCTGGTTACGCCGGCCGGGACGGTCAAACTCTGAGTAGCGCCGGTATAGGTGTATGTCGCGGAAAAAGAGCAGACCGATGGAGATCCGCTACAGACCGCATTCGGCTCGACGGCACAGGCAGCGCTACATCCGTCGCCGTCAAAGTTGTTCCCGTCGTCGCAGTATTCATGGGTCCCGTCTTTCAGGACACTTATCTCGTCGGAGGAAAGAGCACGGTTGTAGATGCGCACCTCGTCGATATAGCCGGTGGTGACATACGGATCGGTGTAGCCTATGTTCGGCGACACCTGTCCGATGGTCACCGGATCGCTGTTAGGTACCGGAACAATGGTGCAGACATCGGGGGTTGGCTGAAGCACACCGTCCACATACAGGGAGATATGGCCGGCTCCATCATAGAGGCCCGTCACATGGTGCCAGACGGCGTCATCGATCGCCGCCGAGGAGTTGGCGCCGCATATAATGCCGTTGAGTTCCCACTCATGGAATTCGAAACTGAGGGTGCGGTCGACTTCGCGCCACAGCACAAAATTCGCCTGTCGTCCCGACCCCTTGCCGACGATCATGTAGGGACGGATGTTGGCCGCATCGTACGGCAGGTAGACCCACGCCGACACACTCATTGCGCCGGTCAGATCAAGTTTCGCCGTGTCGGCCACCTGCAGATCGCTGGACTGGTTGAACGCCAGCGCGTTCCCCCGGACACCGGTGTGCCCCAGCGAAGCGCCGGCCGAGAAAACACCGTTCGCGGGAGCGACCGAAGAGTCATAACTCGTCAGGCCGCTGACCTCATCCATCCGAAGGTAGAGCACCAGTCCTTCCGGAAGAATATTCTTGCCGTCGCCGCAATAGGATATCGCGGCATCATTGTCTGAGATGACCGTGTCATCGACCATGGTGGTATCGTCGTCGGGGATCGCCGCGTCATCGGTCACGGCGGTATCGTCATCGGGAATGGTCGCATCGTCGGCTACGACGACATCGTCGTCGGTTATGGTCGTATCATCGTCGATGACCGCGACATCATCCGTCATCGGCTGATCGCTCTCGACCAGCAGGGAGTCATCATCCGAAGGCTCGACATCGTTCAAAAGCTCATCACTGTCGCCCCCTATCGCGTCATCGTCGGGCCGCGCATCCACCGGCGTATCTCCGTCAGTGTCGACATCTTTGTCGGTATCGTTGTCGATGTCCGTGTCGCCGTCAACATCGGCGTCACCGTCGATATCAGCGTCGGTATCACTATCGGCCTCTTTGGGGATGTCCTTATCGGTCGTATCGTCGTCAGAGGGTTCCGCGTCGGGGAATTCGACGCACCAGCCGTCCTCGCAGGTCCAGTCGCCGGGACACTCGAGCGAGGTTATGCAGCTGACCTTCCGCTGTTCGGAGTTACAGGAAAGGATCAGGCCGGCCGAAAGGAGGATAAAAATAACAAGTCGAATTGAACGCATGGAACAACCTTCTAAAAATCTATGGGGCGAACTGGGCGTCGTAGGCGTTGCCGTTGAAGTTGAGCGAGCCCGCGACGGTGGCGCCGGTCGTGGTTCCGGCCTGAGTCAGGGTGAGCGTTCCGTCGGTAGACAAGAAGAACGCCCGTATCCAGTTGTCGATGACCACATTGCTGGAATTATAGGTCGTTTCATATACCTGCCCCTCGGCACCGGCAACGGTCCCCACGGCATGCGCCGCCGCCGGCCAGAAGAACACGGCATCCAACTGTATCTTGTTCGGCGTGGTCGTAAGTATCTTGGAGCACTGGAGCACCCAGTCGTTGGAGGAATTCTTGGAGGCCGAACAGGCGGCCTGTATATTGGTCGTACCGTTGATCGTCAGAGATATGTTGTTGGTGGTCACGAAAGAGCCCACCGTGGCGGTGAAATTCCCGACGATGGAGGCCGTGGCAAGGCAGATCGCCTCTCCCCCGACCACTACGCACTCCGGCCAATTGGTTCCGCCGCAGACCGTTTCGTTAGGGGCGGCGCAGTTCAGATAGCAGTAGTTCTCTATCTGGTCGACAAAAACATCGGAGCAGACATTGCCGGCGGCGCAGTCGCCGGGGATGCCGGGGACCGTGCAGGTCGAACCGGTCTGACCCGAGACCACGGTATCCACATCGGGCGTGGTATCGGTGACGACATCTTCATCGACGACGGTATCGGTGCCGGTATCGGTCACGGTATCGGTAACAAGGTCCTCATCGACCGTCGTGTCGGTACCCGTGTCGGAGACCTCGTCCGTGTCGGTCTCGGTGTCCTCGTCTGTCGGAACGACATCCTCGTCGTCCAGCGGTTCGGCATCATCGGCGACCGTATCGGTCACTTCATCAGTAACGGTGTCGTCATCGGACGGCGGCTCGACACTATCATATCCCGGATCGGTATCCTCATCGACCATGTCGGGATCGCCCGTACCGGTATTGTCCGGCGTTTCTCCCGTATCCTCGACACACCAGCCGTCCTCACAGATGAGAGCGCCGGGACATTCGAGCGAGTTGACGCAACTGATCTGTTCGCTCTCACCGCCGCAGGCTGAGATCAGCGCAACCAGAACGACCGGTCCGCACAGCACCGCGATCCATTTGCTGGTCATTGGCATCCCCCTTTAGAAAGTCATCGCTGGAGTGATTTTATCGTTTCCCATTCAAAAAGCAACAGATATTAAGGAATTTTAAGCGACGGAATGGTTACTTGAACGACCACTCGGTCCCGTCGGGGGTATCCTTGATGAGGATGCCCAGCGCGTCGAATTTCGCGCGCACCGCGTCGGCGGCGGCGAAGTTCTTCTCTTTGCGGTGAGCGTTGCGCTCGGCGATGAGCGCATCTATCTCGGCGCGGGTCAGTTTCGCCCGCTTGAGCTGGATATCCTGTATCGCCGCGATCCGTTCCGCCGGCACCGCCTGCAGGAGGCCGAACACCTTCCCCACTTCGCCGATGGCGGCGAGATATCCGGCCGCCTCGTCGACAGCGGGACGGGTTTTTTTGCTGACGGCCGCCTCGTTGAGGAACTTACAGAAGGCGATGAGCGCCGCGAGCACCTTCGGGCTGTTGAAATCGTCTTCCATCGACTCGCGGAATTCGGCGATGAACGCCTCGGACCGTTCGTTTTTCTTCGGCGCGGCGTCGCCCGCGATCTTGGCGACCAGTTTCATCGTCTCGTAGAAATAGCTCACGCGCCGCTCCGCGTCGGCAAGACCGGCGTAGGAGAAGTCTATCGGGGTGCGGTAGTGGGTCGAGAGCATGAAGAGGCGCAGGACCTCGGGATGGTACTGGTCGAGCGCGTCGTCGACAGTGATGAAGTTGCCGAGCGACTTCGACATCTTCTCCCCTTCGACCGTCAGGAAGCCGTTATGGACCCAGTATTTGACGAACGGCTTGCCCGACGCCGCCTCCGACTGCGCGATCTCGTTCTCGTGGTGCGGGAATATCAGATCGCGCCCGCCGGCGTGGATGTCGAACGAATCGCCGAGGTATTTCGACGACATCGCCGAGCACTCGATGTGCCAGCCGGGACGCCCCTTGCCCCACGGCGAATCCCACGACGGCTCGCCCGGTTTCGCCGATTTCCAGAGCGCGAAATCGAGCGGATTGCGCTTCCCCGCCTCGGGCTCGAAACGGGTCCCGGCGAGCAGTTCGTCGAGCTTGCGGTTCGACAGTTTGCCGTAGCCTTTGAAACTCTCGACGGCGAAATAGACCGAACCGTCCACCGCCGCGTAGGCATGCCCTTTCTCGATGAGCTTCTTCACGATGCCGATGATCTCGGCCATGTGTTCGGTCGCCTTCGGCTCCACATCGGGCCGCGCGAGGCCGAGCGCATCGACGGCGCGGTAGAAGGCGTCGATGTTCTCGGCGGCGAGCGTATCGGAGGAGATGCCCCGTTCGTTGGCGCGCTGGATTATCTTGTCGTCGACATCGGTGAAGTTGCGGACATAGGTGACAGAATAGCCGCTGTAGCGCAGGTAACTCACGATCAGATCGATGGCGACCTCTTTGCGGGCATGGCCGATATGCGGTTTATCGTAGACCGTCATGCCGCAGGCATAGAGGCCGACCTTTTTATCCTGAAGCGGAATGAAATCTTCCTTTTTCTCGGAAAGCGTGTTGTAGACGCGAAGCATGGCGACCTCCTGTGCCGGTAGTGTCCGAAACAGAGGCGATTATAATGAATGACACGCGGGTGTCAAATCGACTTAATATCCGTATCGGATCGAATCCTATAAGAATTGAAGCCCGAGTTGGATGCCGGGGCGGTATTGGATGCTCCATGTCGGGGTCCCGTCGTCTTTCTTCCATGTCCAGATATTGGTCGTCGGCATAAAAAGTGAATCGACCAGAGAATCTTCGTCGAAAACAAGAAATGTATTCGTGAAGGCAAGAGTGATCGCCAGCCATTTCGTGATACGGAATCCCGCAAGAAGGCGCTGGCGGCTGTCGTAGGTGCGTTCGGCGAAGCCGTCTTTATCCACAAATGCATCCGCGAGAAAGTCGATATCGAAAAAGAACTTTTCTCCGGCTGGGATATGGGCACCTATGCCGAGCTCCATCCGCCCCACGGGGTACTTACGAGAAACGATGCCCAGACCGTAGATCGCGTGCCAGTGCGAACCGCCGTGTTTCAATTCGGCGACGATGCCGCCTTCGTCGTCGCCGAGAAGTGAGACATGCGTGCGCCCCTTGGTCATGATACTGAGGATACCCAGAGAAAAATCGGAATCCTCGGCGATGTTAAGGATGCCGAACTGCATGCCATGAACCTTTCCAATCACAATGTTTGCCGCACCGAATTGCAATCCCTTAAAATCTTGATGTGAATAATTCGCGACTCCGAACTGCATCCCTGAAGTCGTCCCGATTCCGATGTTCAGTGCGCCGAATTGAAGACCAGAAAAATCTTTGTGGGTATAGTTCGCGATACTGAATTGTACGCCGGTAAAGGTATCGGTCGCAATATTGAGTGTCGACAATTGCATGCCTGAGAAGGAACCGGTCGTAATATTGAGGAGCGAAAACTGCATTCCCTTGAAATCGCCCCGATGCACATTGACACCGCCCGCCATCTGCACTCCGACGAACTCCCCGGGACCGGAACCGTTAAAAAATCCAGCGAACTGGACACCCGCCGCCGTCGCGCCAGCGGAGTTCCAGATCGCCGAAAACTGAACGCCTTTCATGGAGTCGTCCCGGTTAGAACCACACAGCGACAACTCGACTCCTTCAAGCGCCGCTCCGCCGCTCAACAAAAGACCGAAGGAGAAATTGTTGAGTACCGGTCCCGTCTCGCGGGCGTTCAGACTCCATGCCGGAATAATGGCCAGATTCATCGTCACATGCCTATATTCTTTCGCTTTTTCGGCGCCTTTCCGCGTGGTGATTTTTTTGTCGGTGGGACGAAGCGATGCCGTACTGAAAACGGTCGCCCGATCGACGGCCACCGTGACCGTTCCCTCCAGCACGGAGCCGTCGAGCTGCTCGAACAGAACGCCATAGGTGCCCGGTTCAAGACCGAAACGGATCTCTTTTCCCGCGATCTTGTTGATCTCGGCGACCAATCGCCCTTCCGCATCGCGCAGAAATAGCCGTCCCGCCGTTTCCGCCGTGATGAGAAGCAACGAGGTGCTGACCGTGAGATCGGTCAGTACCAGATCACCCGATCCGGCCAGTTTGAAACTATAGCTCGGGTGTTGCGGCCCTGCTTGCGTCGACTCGGTCCGCTTCAGTGTCTCGTTAAACGCGTACTGGTAAGCCTCGTTGAGGGTCACCCGTTTGTCCTGACTCATGTCGGCCGCTCCGCGTAATCCCGACACGATATAATGGGTAAAAAAGGACCCGCCGATCTTGTCCGACTCCTGCGCGGATTCGTCGGCCGAACTGGAAGTGAGGATGACCTGTCCAGTAATGTCGGATGATTCGTCGATCAAGAAAGGCGGTTGCCATGTGCCGCCTTTTTCGCGGGTCATGACCCCCCGATGCACAACTGTCGACGATCGAGATGCGAACATCACTGTCCAGCAGGTCAAGGCGCTTTCTCAGTTCGGCGTAGGAGAATTTCTTTCCGCCGAGAAGTAGCCCCTGTTCGTCCGAGTGCCCGGAGTAATAGAAAAGAAGATGACTTTTTCCGCCTCGCTCCTTTTCGTCATGCAGGATGCGCGCGATCTGGTCGAAGGTTCCCGCGATCTCTTCCGGCGTCGGATCCAGCAACAGTCGTGTATCTTCTTTTTTCAATCCGCCGAGTTCTTCCATCACCTTCGACATCGATTCGGCGTCGCGATGGGAATAAAGGAGCGGTATCCGCCCCTTGCCGCCGTTGTTCGCTCCGATGATGATGGCGTACCGAGTAAGGCCGACACTCTCGTTCGCCAAGACCATGAGGGGAAAAAAGAACCACATCGTCAAGAAGAACGACAGGCATCGGATTATCGGTATCTGTTTCATCGGGGTACTCCTTCGGCTTTACGAATAAGAAAACTGTGTTGCCGAAAACCGGAAGAAAGCGAAAGCGGATCATGTTCCGGATTCTTCAGCGTCGTTGCCCGTAAGATGGTCGCGGCGATATCGATCGGCCGGTCGGCCGTGATGAAAAAGAATCGTTCAAAATGTGGGGCGTTGTCAAGCACATAAGACCGTTGCAGAAGAAATGAGCCATTCTTGTTGATCTTTTCTTCGCTATCGGCCCGTTCGGGGAAGTGGAGTGTCGTATTGCCTGCGCCGTCAAGGGAAAAGAGCAGCCCGTACTCACCATCGGCCGAGCGCCAACCGAGTTGGAGCCGGTCACCCCGCACGGCGACCGCGCCCGCTTCGAGCCGATGACTTTCCGTCCCTTCGAGCCGGTGTACCAAAAGGGCCGTCTCGCCCTTAAGCCGGATCACCTCGGGCGAATCGGATCGCACCCGTTCCGCCTCCATGCCGGAAAAGAAATTAACGAAGAACAGGAAAAACAGCGCGGTCGAAGCAGTCGCGGCAAAACCCCACACTACAAAACGACCTCTCGATGCGCTCTTTTCCCGTAACAATCGGCGCGCTTCGATACCGGCAACGATCCGGTCGGCACCGTAGGTTTCGATAATCTCTTGGTCTGAACGCCGTATCTCTTCTATCCGCCGGGCGATCTCAGGTGACTCTGCCGCGGCGGCGGCGATCTCTTCTTTTTCCGACCCCGTCAACTCCCCCCGAACGAACCGTTCGAGCGAAAGATCAGGAATGATGCGTTCCCGATGCATCGTCTTCTCCCTTGTGCAGTTTCTGGATGCGCGCTTTGAGGAGACGCAGTCTTTTCCGCACTCCGCTCACCGACATGCCGACCTCGCGGGCCACCTCTTCGTAGGTCATGCCGTCGAGCAGATGCAGGACCGCGATGACCCGCGTCGATTCAGGCTCTTTTCTAAAAATCTTTTCGAGAATAAGTGCCGCCGAAAGACGCTCTTCGCTCCGATCGCAACACGCGATCTGGTACAAAAGAGCGTCGTCGGGATCGACCGGTTCCCGTTTCATCGAACGGAGTTTGTTGAGACAAACATTGGTGGCGGTGCGGAACAGAAGGCCGGACGGAGCGGTCCGCTGCAGACGGTCCGCCGCGCCGAGGATATCCACGAATGTATCCTGCATGGCATCGCGGGCGAGCGCTTCGTCGCGCAGCAACCGGCGGCACCGCCTGAGTACCATCGGACCGTACGACAGATATAACTCGCGGACATCGACCGCCACGCCGGGACCTCCTTCATCGCGCATAAGGTAAAACACCGGAAAAAGGAAAAAGTGTCACCGGCTATCGTACTTTTTTTTCATCTTACGGCAACTGTCAGAGAAAATGTTCAGAGCTCTTTACCGGAAATACCGAGAAAAAACAGCTGTTCAACTTCAATCATCTTTCCTGCAACGAAAGATGATATTCCCGCGGCACCAGCGGATGAGAAACCATTTTGAACAGATAAATGCTCAATGCCCCCTTGACAAACGCCTTAATCTTTCCCGGAGCACCGAGACATTTCTTACAATGGGAATGAACAACATGGTTTCGAGCAAAGCCGTCGACAACCTCCCTCGCCTGCTTCGACGCAAGAATGGTGGCCAATCGTTCTTCGCGGATGTTCCCCAATGCGGTTTTACCGGCGAAATCGCCGCAGCACATAGTAACGGTACCGTCGCTGAGGATGCCGATATCGCGCAAGGCATAGGCACAGTACCCGAAGGGAGGCGCGCACACCTCTTTCTCGGTGAACGCGTTGCCCCAATCCATGAGCATCTGCACATATATCTTGACCCTCTTGTCGATCCAGATATTGCTCGGTTTATTCAACGCGATACCGCGCAACGAACCGGCAACCGCATCGGGACCGACCGATCTGTTAAACATACACAACAGATCGCCGGTCAGCGTTTCTATCTTTTTCCTGAAATCCACCTCTCGGCGATTGATACCGACCGGGCGGTCGAGATCGAAGTATTTTCGGGAGACGGTGTTCATCATATTGATCGTTATTTCTATCGGTGACTCGGCGTGGAGTATCCTGACCGCGCGAAGTATCCGTTCGTAATAAGCCTCGAACGGCATGTCCGTTCCACGGCTTTGGTGCTCCACGGAATCAACCGTTTCGAGGGAGATACTGATCGAATCGAGTCCGCTTTCGATAAGACGATGGACCATGTTCTCCCGCAGGAGGGCGCCGTTGGTGGTAAGACCCGTCGCAAGACCATGCCCTTTCGCATAGGCAACCGCTTCGGCGATCTTCGGATGGAGAAGCGGCTCGCCCATAACATGGAACCCGATGCGGTCACTGATCTTTTTCTCCCGTATCTCATCAACGATCCGGCAGAACAACTCGAACTCTATTTCTCCGCTGGGACGCGATTTCTTTTCGATCGGACAAAAATTGCATCGGAAATTACATTTGTTCGTCATCTCCACAAAAACCGTTCGGATCGCTTTCGGTTCAACCATTTTCGTCATGATTTCCTCTTCCTGTTCACCCATTACCTATGATGAAACACCGGAAGAGCGAAAAGAGGTTACTTGCTACCGTTCTTTTTTAAGAATGCGCGAAGATCGACTTGAAGTTAAAGCACCGATATCGAGTCGAACCAATACTGCGTGGTGGGCGATGAAAGGGCCGCCTCGGCGGTGAGGCAGTCGCCCGGCGCGGTGACGGTCTTTTCGCTCTCCCCCGCCGGAACGGTGTAGTACCTGCCGCAGAAATGGATGCGTGCCGTCGCCCCGGCCGGAATATGAGACAGCGTTATCCGCGCCCCGCCGTTCACCTTCTCGACATTGAAGATGGGCAGGTTCGACACCGGCGTCGCCACGGTCCAGAGCGGAAGCGCTCCGTCACCGAGCAGTACCACCGCCTTCTGCGTCCATGCCCAACTGTCGGGATCGACCACCGGCAACGGCACGGTAACGACCGGCGGTGCAAAGGTGTCGTTCTGCTTGAGCGCTATCCCCGCCGCCCGGAAAGCGTCGCCGACGAGCGGTCGCGGGTTGGCGAAGGCATATTTCAGGAGTTCGTCGATGAGCTGACTTCCCCCGGCAAGGCCAAGGCCGGTCGTAGCATTGCCGAGGTACAGGATAGCGCCGCCGTTGGGGGCGTTGACCAGCAGTTCGCCCGCCGAATCGTCGGTGAAGACCTTCTCTTTCGCCTCCCCCGCGCTGTTGGTATAGTGCCAGGTGAAGGGGGCCTCGAACTGCCCCGCCTGACAGGCGCACGAAAGGAAGACGAGCAGCGTCTGGTTGGTCAGCGCGTAGGCCATTGCGCCGGTGAAATCGAGCGCATCGCCCACCTGTTCGCAGGTCAGCAGGCTCGGGTAGCCGTGACCGTTGTGGACCACGATATTGGTCCCCGCCTCGAGCGCCTCCTCCTCCTTGGCGAGCGTCAAGGTCTCGGCCGACAGGCTCGGCGGCGGAAAGGTCGCGGCATAGAGGCGGCGTATCGTGAAACTTGTCGGGATGGCCGACACGGTTCGTCCTTCGTTCTCAAAGTAATAACCGGCGTTGATATCTATCCCGTTGTAATTGGTCGCGACATTGGCGATGAGAAGCGCTTTCTGCATGTCGGCGGCGTTATAGGCGGTTAGATAGCGGAGTACCTTGGCGACATAGCGCGCCGCCTCATCGTCGTCGGAGACCGGGATGCGCGAGACCGCCAGTTCGGGAAGCAGATCGGGGCTATCACCGGCATCTTCGGCGTAGATACCGTTGTGGTTGCCGTCCCATTCGGAAAGATCGGCGTAGTAGTGATCGGTCTTGAAGTCCTCCTCATAGGTCCCGGCAACGACATTCGAATATTTGTCATGGACGGCACGCGACGGCACTACCTCGATGTCGCCGCCGAGGATGAGATGCTGAAGCCCCGACCGGGTCATCGCCCACGCTTTAATGGCCGCCGCCGTATCGTTGCGCGGATCGCCGTCGTCACAGGCGCCGCCGCAGATATCATCGACGGTCGCCACCGCCGTCGGCAGACCGATGGCGCTGTGAAGGACCGCAAGTTCCTCAAAGGTATGCCGAAACGCCTCGACCGTCACGATGTAGACGACCGGATCGCCCACCGCGTCGGGCTCGTCGAACTCGACCACCGGTTCATCGATATCGGGCGTTTCGTCCACAACGGTGTCATCGACGGCCAACTCGTCGGCCGCCACCGCATCATCAACGATTTCGACCTCTCCCGCTTCCTCGTCCGTTATGTCACTTTCGTCGCTTATGTCATTTTCCCCCACTTCGTCATCACCCGTCACGATGGGCTCGCCCTCGTCGACCGGCGTGCAGGCGACCAACAACAGGGACATAGCCAGAAATACGAACAACCTTTTCACCGGTGCACCTCCACACAAAGAGTCGCGCTCAACATACCCCACTCGCCCCGGAATGGCAATAAAATGGGTACCTCCCCTCAGCCGCCGCCAGAATAGTTGATAAATCTGAAGAATCTGGTAGATAATGAGGGTTCCCGTTCTTTATCCTGTTTATGAACCGCTCACGGAGAATTCTTTTGGAATCCATCCCATCCGATCCTAGCGTCCAGCTAGAGATCGCCGGCGTCGTTATCTGCCTCATCTTCAGCGCCTTTTTCAGCACCACGGAAACGGCTTTGACCGCTCTTTCCGACAGTAAGATCCACCATATCCTCGAAAAGCACCCGTACGCCGCGGCTCTGTTAAGGAAATGGATGGTCAAGCCGAGTCTCATACTCTCCACCATTCTTATCGGCAACAACCTCGTCAACATCCTCGCCTCGGTGCTCGGCGCCACTATCGCCCACCATTACCTCGGCTCATGGGCCGACGCGGCGGCGGTCGGCATCATGACCTTCATCATCCTGATCTTCGGCGAGATAACGCCCAAGACCTACGCGAAACTCAACGCCGAAAAGGTCGTGGTCCCGGCGCTTTTCATTCTGCGCCTCTTCGATCTTCTCTTCTCGCCGCTCGCCATCATCCTGTCGAAATTCGCCCGGTTGCTCGTCCGTCTCATGGGCGGCAAGGATTCGGGACACGAGGGGCTCAACATCACCGAACGCGAGATAGAGTATCTTATAAGGAAGGGAAGCGAGCACGGCGTCTTCGAGAAGGAGGAGCAGGGAGAACTGCTCTCGTCGGTGGTCGAATTCCGCGAGACGCTGGTCGGCGAGATCATGATCCCGCGTACCGACGCCCACTTTCTCGAAACGACCGACACCATCGGCGATGCGATGAAAAAGATATCGGAATGGGGCCACTCCCGCATCCCGGTCTATGATGAAAGCATCGACAATGTTAAAGGTATACTGCTGGCTAAAAGTCTCGTTGCTCAGTTCACCAAAGGCGGCGTCGACCTCAACCAGCCGATAGCCCCCTACCTCCGCAAGCCGGTCCTGTTCGCTCCCGAGAGCCAGAAGATCAACGAAACGCTCAAGACCATGCAGTCGAAACGGACCCACATGGCCGTGGTCGTTGACGAATTCGGTGGCACCTCCGGCATCATCACCCTTGAGGACATCCTTGAGGAACTGGTCGGCGATATCAAGGACGAGGTCGATAAGGAAGAGGATCAGATAACCAAACTGAAGGATAATGTCATCAGCGTCGACGCTCATATCTCCATATACGATCTGGAGGAAGAGATCGACATCAAGATGCCCGAGGACGGCGAATACAACTCGCTCGGTGGCTTCATCACGGCGCAGGCCGGCTTCGTCCCGGCGAAGGGCTACAAGTTCGAATATCAAGGCTTTTTGTTCCGCGTCGCCGAGAGCGACGACCGTCATGTCACCCGCGTCGAGATCCGTAAGATATCCTGATCGTACTACCGTCACACCGCGTAATTCCGGCCTTTCAACACCGTTGTTGAGAGACGCGCACACAAGCGGACCTAACTCCGCGATTGCTCCGCGCTTACGGCGATGCACATTTTCCTGTGCATTCGTTTTATGCAGCCCGCGACTGGTTTTCTTACCGGCCACCCGCAGTTCGCTGTTGAAAGAGACTACCATTATGCAAAATTGTCGCATAACTCTAATAAACGACCGATATGGACCCCCGACAAAAAAACACTCCGTCCGACTTGACAAACAAGGGGCATTCAGATAGAGTGCACCGCCTGCAGAGATAAAAGGTCCTGCACTGTTTTGGTTTTTACCAATATTTATCGGAGGATGCCTGTGAAAAAGATCATCGTTACCGTTATGGTCGCTACGGCGCTTATGCTCGTCGGCTGTGACAAGCTCAAGAAGGGCGGCGACGCGAAAGAACAAGTCACCGTCGATTTCCACATCATGTCCCAGTGTCCGTTCGGTGTTCAGGTCGATAACGGCATCAAGCCGGTCCTCGACAAGCTGGGCAACGCGGTCAAGTTCAACCGCCATTTCATCGGTCAGGAAAAGGATGGCCAGCTCAGCTCGATGCATGGCGAGAATGAGGTCAAGGGCAACCTGCTCGAGATCTGCGCCGCGAAAGTCGAACCCAAAAAATATCTCGACCTCCTGTTCTGCATGAACAAAAATTACCGCGAGATCCCGAATAACTTCGACGCCTGCGCCACTGAGGCGAAGGTCGATGCCGCCAAGATCAAGTCCTGCGCCGACGGCGACGAAGGCAAGAAGCTCCTCGCGGCCTCCTATGCTCTTTCCAAGGAAAAGCAGGCGAGCGGTTCCCCCACCATCATGGTCAATGGCGAGCGCTACAAGGGCGGCCGTACCGAGAACGATTTCCTTCGCAATATCTGCGGCAAGTACAAACCCGAGAACAAACCGGAAGCCTGCAAATCGATCCCGGCCCCCAAGAAGGTCGATCTGACGGTCCTGACCGACGCCCGCTGCAAGAATTGCGTGGTCGATCCGATCATCAACCAGATGAAGAACATTTTCCCCGGCATGGTCGAGAAGAAGATCGACTTCGGCACGCCGGAAGGCAAGGCGCTCTATGAGACCCTCAAAGGGACCGACGCGAAGCTCCTTCCCGCGTTCCTGTTCGACAAGAATGTGACCGAAGACGCCGGTTTCCAGCAGGTCCAGCGCTGGATGATAGACATCAATGACAAAAAGATGCTCCGCGTGGGCGGCAAGTTCGATCCGACCGCCGAGATCTGCGACAACACCATCGACGACACCGCCGACGGAAAGATCGACTGCGACGACGACACCTGCAAGAACAACCTTGTCTGCCGCAAAGAGATCAAAGAGCGCCTCGACTTGTTCGTCATGAGCCAGTGCCCCTACGGCACCAAGGCGCTTGACGCGATGAAAGATGTGCTCAAGGCGTTCGACAACAAGATCGACTTCAATGTCAACTACATCGCCACCGAGACCGAGCCGGGCAAATTCAACGCCCTCCACGGCCAGCCCGAGGTCGATGAGAACATCCGCGAACTCTGCGCCGCGAAATACTACGGCAAGAACTTCAAATTCATGGAGTACATCTGGTGCCGCGATCAGGACATCCGCTCGACCGAATGGCAGAAATGCGCGGTGAACGGCATCGACCCGAAAAAGATCGAGAAGTGTTCGACCGGCGACGAAGGCAAGAAACTCCACAGCGAGAACATCAAGCTCGCCAACGCTCTTGAGATCGGCGCCAGCCCGACCTGGCTTGCCAACAACAAGCAGAAGTTCTCCGGCATCAGCGCGCCCGATATCCAGAAACAGTACTGCACCTTCAACCCCGGCAAGAAGGGTTGCGACAAGGTGATAGTTCCCACCGCTCCGGCTCCGGGCACCGTTCCCGCTCAGGCGCCGAAAGGCGGCAGCTGCGGCGGCTAACCTCCGCTCTATTCGCTTCTCTACGGCCGGTCCTTCGGGGCCGGCCGTTTTTTTTCGTCCGCCATATTGCAAATTATTTTCAGACACCTATAATCCCCCCAGACCAACGGTTTTCAATGAGGTGTCATCATGATCCGGAACATGTTCGGTTTCTTGGCGATTGTTTTGTTCTTTGCCGTTTCCTGTACCCAAGAAGAGACTGCGGCCTTCTGTGACGAGAACACCCCTTGTCTTGAAGAAGGTTACCACTGCGATCTGGCATTGCGGGAGTGCGTCAAGGACACGGCGGTCACGGATGACCCCGCGTCGGAGAACGATCCGACCGAGGGCGATACGCCGCAGACCGAAACGGAAACGGCGACAGAAAACGAGAATCCGCCGACCGAGGCAGATGTGGAAGCGCCCGACTACGACACCTTCTGCAAACCGAACGCCTTCATCAGCTGTGTCGAGGGAGATGAGAGCAAGGTGGTCTCCTGCAAGTCGGACGGTAGCGCCGAGGAGGAGAAGGATTGTCCCACCGGCTTCGTCTGCAAGGACACTCTCGGCTGTCAGTACCAGATGTGTACGCCGGGCGATCATATCTGCGATACGACGGCCGACCCCTACGCCGTCTACGAGTGTGACGAAACGGGCCTCGGCCATCTGACCGAACCGGTCGAGACCTGCGACGAGCTTGCCGGCGAAAAGTGTATGGGCGGCAACTGTCTGACGCTCTGCGAGATAAAGGCCTTCGAGAAGAGCTACGAGGGCTGTGATTACTTCACCGCCAATTTACGCAACCTTCTTCAAACACGCACCGACCCGAATTTCTCGATAACGATCAGCAACACCAACGAGACCATGACCGCAACCATCAATATCACCATCAGCGCCGACGGCACGACCGAGACCGACGCGGGGCTCAACTATTTCTGCATCGACAATGCGACCGACTGTCAGACGATGACCACCTCGCTGGCGCTTTCCATTCCTCCCAAGAAACTGGGCATCATCCGGTTTCCCCACGATCGGATGATATCGGCGGCCGGAACCTCTTTCCTTTCTTACCATGTAGTGACCGACACACCGGTATCGGCCTATCAGTTCAACCCGTTCGACAACAGCAATTCAAACCCTTTTACCGCCGATGGCCTCTCGGTCGACTCCGGTAACGCATATGGTGGCAAACAATATTCCAACGACGCTTCACTTCTCATGCCGACCACCGGCCTGTATACCGACTATATCGTTACCTCCTACCATGCGTTGAGCACCGTCGCCCCCTCCTACGCCACCGTCATCGGTTTTAATCCGACCGAGATAGAAATAGAGGTCAATTCTCCCGTGACGCTCACTGGTGATTTTGGCAACGGGGTAAGCAGCGTCCCGGCAAATACTTGGACCATGCTGAAACTCAAGCGATTCCAGACCCTCCAACTTGAGGGACCGACCGACGGCAACGATAAGGGTCCCGACATCACCGGCGCCCGTATCCGCTGCAAGACGCCCGATTCGGCCACCTGCGCCCCCTTCGTTGTCTTCGGCGGCCATGTCTGTGCCAATGTCCCCACCGAACGAAGCTACTGCGACCACCTTGAACACCAGATGTTCCCGGTCCAGATATGGGGTAAGCAGTACATGATCGTCAAGACCATGCCGCGCGGCGACAGCGATTTCGACATGATCCGTATCGTCGCCTCGGAGGACGGCACCAATATCGGCTACACTCCCTTTGAACCGACCGCGCTGGCAGGGATCACCACTTGGGACGCGAGCAAACAACTCAACGCCCAGCAGTGGACCGAATTCTATATCCAGCAGCCGCTTTTCATCACCTCGGACAAACCGATCATGGTCACGCAGTATGTCACCGGCTCCGAAATGATATCGACCGCCTGTCAGAACGCCCACGGTTCGGAATGCGTCGGCGACCCGGCGATGATGGTGATCCCGCCGATAGAACAGTACCGCGAGAATTACATCTTCCTGACCCCCGGCAGCTATGTGTCGAATTTCGCCACGATCGTCAAGCCCAAAGGGGTCACTGCGACGCTTAACGGCACGGTCGTCACCGACTTTATCGATATCGCCGGCACCGGCTATCAGTTCTCCATCGCCCAGCTGGGCAGCGAGTTCAAACGGCACGAACTGACCTGCCCCGGCGGCTGCGGCTTGTTCGTTTACGGCTGGGAGATCGATGTGTCGTACGCCTACCCCGGCGGCCTCATGCTCAAGGATATATCAGAGCACTAATAAGACGCGGCATTCAGCCGATCAGACTTTCCAGCAATATCTTCAAACCTAATCCAATAAGAACGATCCCTCCCAGTATCTCCATCCGTTTCCCGAAGTTGCAGCCGAGCCGCTTGCCGAACAGGAAGCCGACATAGCAGAAGGCGAAGGTAACAACGCCGATGGTCGCGGCGGGAAGCCAGATGGAGGCGCACAGGAAGGTAAGCCCCACCCCGGCGGCCAGCGCGTCTATCGAGGTGGCGAGCGCCAGTATGAGGAGCGACTTCAAGCCCAGATCGATACGGCGCGCTTCGCAGGCATCGCTCATGGCCGCTTCGTAGATCATCTTGCCGCCGATGAAGGCGAGCAGGAAGAACGCTATCCAGTGGTCGAAATGGCAGATATAGCCGTAGAAGGCGCCGGCGGCGAGATACCCCGCTATGGGCATCAGCGTCTGGAAACCGCCGAAGAAAAGCGCCATGGTCGCGGCGGTACGGCGACCGGCGTTCGGAGAACCGATACCGGCCGCTATCGACACGGCGAAGGCGTCCATCGCCAGACTCACCGAAAGAAGCAGTATCTCGAACAGGCCCATGTGCCGCTCCCGTCATACCGTTGCCGAGGCATTGTATCCGCCCCTTCCGCTATTTCAATAAAAAACGATATCGCGAAATAGTTGAAAAAAATTAAAGGAACGGTACAACTAGCGCATGACCGAGGAACGAACGACCGCACTCATTAAACGGGCCGTCGCAGGCGATGTCCATGCCTTCGAAGAGCTCGTCAGGGACCACAAGCAGGGACTCTACTCCTTCGCGTTGGGCATGACGGGAGGCGACCACGCCGCCGCCGCCGATGTCCTTCAGGAGGCGCTCCTCAAGGCATTCCTCAACATCTCGCGCTTCCGCGGCGAATCCTCCTTCATGACATGGCTGTGGCGCATCACCCGCAATGAATTCGTCGATTATCGCGTAAGTCCCAAGACATCGGGCAATCTGCCGCTCGACGATATCCCCGAAAAAGAGCTTTCCCGCGACCGGGGCGGTTTCGACGACGCCATCGCCGAAGCACAGCGGAGCGAGAACCTTCACCGGCTGATCGGCATGCTTTCGGCGGAACATCGCGAGGTGATAGCGCTGGTCGATCTACAGGAACTCCGTTACGACGAAGCGGCGCCGCTTTTGGGCATTTCGGAGAGCGCGCTCAAATCGCGGCTGTTCCGGGCACGCGAGAATCTTTTTAAGTTGGCGTTGGAACATAAGAAACTTTTCAGGTGATGGTCCGGTCTATTATGGTGTCCACAAGGTGAGAAAGATGAGAGAATGTTCCGGTTATCAAGAGCTTATCGTCGGTTGGCTTAACGGCCTGCTGGACGATGCAGGGGAAAAAAGGTTGCAGGAACACTGCGCCTCCTGTCCCGCCTGCGCCGAAGAGCTCGCGGTCGCCCGGTCGCTCAAAAAGAACGCGGCCGACCTCCGGACCCGTCCGGTGCCGGTGCCTTCCTCCTTCGACGAAGCGCTCCATCTGAAACTCGTTACGGCGCAACAGCAGCGCACAGAGGGCCCGAAACGGTTCTCCCTTTTCGCGCGGCCGGTGTTTGCCGGATTTATGGCGCTTTTCGTCGTTGTATTCGCCGCCACGCTCTATCTTGCGAAGGACACCGCCGATCCCGACGAGGGGACGCTCATCTCGCAGGCCGAAGTAGCGGCCGGCGGACCGGTCACCATCGAACTCGAATACGAGGCAGACCGCGACATCGCGGCGGTGACGGTGACCATCGAGCTGGAGTCGGGCATCTCGTTCTACAGTTCCCGTCCCGATATCTCATCCCGGAAGACCCTCAGTTGGTCAGGCCCGCTCAAAAAGGGCAAGAACGCGGTGCCCTTCGCCGTCACGGTCGCTCAGAAAGGGGTCTGGCGCATCGCCACGACCGCCGAATACGAGGGTCTGCGGCACCGGCACCGCGTCATCCTCTCGGCCGACGGCTACAAGGTCGTGATCGCCCAGTACCGCCTGAAACCTGAGGCACTGGATGTGCAGATCAATTAGCCTCGCGGCTATTCTTTTTCTTATCACGCTGCCGCTCTTTGCGAAAAGCGATCCGATACGGGGAAGTTCCGTCCGTATCGTCGAAGGACTTACCGCCCCCGGCTGGGAGATGCGCTTCCTCCCGCCGCAGGAGAAAAAGGCGGAACCCGACACGGCGGCGGAACCCGATGCCGATATCCTCGCCACGCCCCCCTACTCCGTAAAACAGCGGATCACGCCGGTCAATCGCACCGTCACGAGACGCGCTGTTGCGCCGGTCGAAAAGAAGAACATCGCGCCGGTCGAAGAGACACCGCCGGTCGTGAAGACCCCGCCGGCCGTCGCGAAGAAACCGACGGCACCCGTGACGCCGCCGCCGATAGTTCAGCCGCCCTCAAAAATTGACAAAGAAGAGGAAACCGACGACGATAGCGCCGGTAAACGAAAGAAGGAGCGGCGTGACACCCTGCGTGAAGGACGGAAGGAGCGGAATTATAACAACCGCCGCGTTGAATAGGTTTCTGCTTCCATTTATATTTATAGCGCTCCCCTCCCTTCTTTTTGCCGACCGCTTCTCGGCGCAGGGCAGCGTGGCCGGTTTTTACGACAGCAACATCGAACATCTTTCCATCGACGATCAGGTCGCCATGGGCAAACGACAGGGAGTCTTCATTCATAACGAAGCGGCGGTCGAATACGCCTTTGGAGATACCGACGATTTCTCCACCGCTTTTTCCCTCTCCTCGGACACCGGCCTCAATGTCCCCGAGAAATCGCGCCTCAACACCTTCTTCGAGCTGGGCTGGCACGGAGAACCGCGCGACGATCTTTCGCTCGATCTGGTGCTACAGGCACACCATACCGCCGAGAATTATCTCCATATGCGCAACATGTTCCTCGACCTGTTCGTCACGGGCGACTTGTTCTGGGACATCTCCAACGACCATGCGCTCTACAGCACGGTCAAGACCGGCTACTTCACCGGGTTCGACGAGGAACTGCGCTATATGACCGGACCCGCCGTCGGTATCGAAGCGGGCTATTTCTACTATCCCACCCCCTACACCGACTACCTGAAGTTCGGCACCGGCTTCGAAGGCTATTTCTTCCGCCCCGAGGTGATCACCTCCTGTAACGAAGAGAACCGTTCCTGCACCCTCTCCATCAACAACTCGTCGGTGAAACCCTATCTTTTCTTGGAAGGTAAATACGACGCGGCGCCGGTGTTCCTGAAGGGCACGCTACGCTACGCCTACATGGAATGGCTGGGCGATGACCACAATACCGACAACGGGTTCAAAGAACGGCGCCGGGAGCATATCCCCTCGCTGTCGGCACAGGTGCTCTGGGAAATAACCGGCAACATATCGCTTTCCCTCAATTATTCCTACCGCTACATCTTCTCGAATTTCAGCCGCAGTAAAGGCGCCTATCTCGACTACACCATGGATCGGCATACGGTCCGGCTTGAGTTCACCGCTCACTATGAAGGAGAACCGAAATGAGACCGGCGTGGTATCCGCTGTCAGCGGCATGTGCCGTCCTGCTCCTTCTGACCGCCTGCCCCGGGCCGGTGGAACGGTCGAAACCCTGCGGCTGGCTCGACCTCCCCGACCTTGAACCGGCCGACACCGAGATCCTGCCCGACGACGATACCGACGGCATCTGGGAAGAGAACGATATCCCCGACGCCGATGTCGATGCCGATATGCCTCCTCAACCGCTCATCATCCAGTGGGGATCCACGGGCGATGACGCCGGCACGGTGGCTGAACCGGCCGCCGACGGCAGCGTTTTCGTGACCGGCGGCACCACCGGCGAACTGTTCGGCAACCAGAACGCCGGCTCCAGCGACCTGTTCCTCACCAAGATCGGACCAGACCGCGAGTTCCAGTGGACAAAACAGTGGGGCACGACGAATTTCGATCAGGGTTCCACGCTGGCCATCGACCAGAGCGGATCGCTCTATCTGTCGGGTCGACGCGATGCGATAGTCGATCCCTTTACCGGTGCCACCATCGGTCGCATGTTCATCTCGCGCCACACCGCTGACGGCGCCGAACAGTGGAGCAGAGAATGGGGCTCTTTCGAACAGGAATATCCCTCCGGTGTTTCGGTGGACAAGCAGGGCAACGCCTATGTCACCGGTTGGACATGGGGTGTTGTCGGGATCGGCAGCAATCAGGGACTCAGCGACATCTTCCTCTCCCGCTTCGACAACGCCGGCGGCGAGGTGTGGAGCACGCAGTGGGGCAGCGGCCTGATCGATGTCGGCTACAGTGTCGCCGCCGAAAGCACGGCCGGCATCTATGTCACCGGCTGGACCTACGGCAATCTCGTCGATACGGAACCGAACCTCAATGGCAACGACCTGTTCCTCTCGCTGATAAGCCCCGCCGGGAGCATCGAATGGACCCGACAGTGGGGATCGGACAGCGAGGATAAATCCTACTCGGTCGCCATCGGTCCCGACGGCTCGGTCTTCGTCGGCGGCGCCACCACCGGCGGCATAGGCGGCTTCTCGAATATCGGCGGCGAAGACTGTTTTCTCGTGAAATTCTCCGCTGCGGGCGAACAACTCTGGACCTACCAGTGGGGCAGCGAGAGCGACGATATGACCTACGCCGTGACGGTCGGTCCCGACGGCACCGCCTATGCCGCCGGTTTCACCAATGGATCGCTCGGCGGCATCGCCAATAAAGGTTCGAGCGATATCTTCCTGACCGCCTTCTCTCCCGACGGCGTCGAACAGTGGACCGTCCTCTACGGCACGCCGGAGGAGGACATGGCGCAGTCGTTGCGCATAGCGGACGGCTGGCTCATCGTATCGGGCTGGACCGCAGGCGATCTGGGCAAAGAGAATGCCGGCGGCTACGATATTTTCGTCCTTTTCCATCCGATCGAATAACCGTCGATATTTTTCTCCGCCGACCGAAACTTCCCCGAGCTCTCCCCGGTCTATTTAACCAGAGGCGACGACAAGCGTTATGCTAAAGGAGGCTACTATGAGAAAGATGATGGTTTGCGCTTTTTTTGTCACGATGTTCTTCATCGCGGCCTGTTCCGACAACAACCCGGTCCCCTACGCGGTCGATACCGGATTGACCGAAAAGGATATCGACACGAAGGAACAGGATCTCCCGCCGGTCGATGACAACAACATCCCCGACGATGCCGATCCGGGTATCACCGACGACGGCACCGAACCGGTTGACGACGGCGGAGAAACGCCCGATAACGATATTATCGGCACCAATTGTAAACTCGACTCCGACTGCGGCGCACCCTACATCTGCGTGAAGGCGAAGTGCGCCCAAGGCTGCGAGAGTGACGGCGACTGCACGAACTACGCGAACACCACCTGCAACACAAAACTGGGCCGTTGCCTGAACACCGCCGCCTCGGAAGGGGCCTGCAATGAGACCAACTGCCCGTCGGGCTGCTGTTACGCCGACAAGGGACTCCTCGGGCTCAAGTGCGCCACGACCGGCACGCTCAATGTCTGCGGCATCTGTTCCCAAGGCGAAGTCTACATGAACGGCACCCAATGCGTGACGGCCGCCTGCAAGGTCGGCGAGACCAAGTGCCAGACCTACAATTCGTACAGCCCGCGTTCCTCCTGTTTCGAATGCACCGCCGAGACCGGCTATCTCTGCATCGACGACACGCAGTGCCCGGGCGGTTCCGCGCTCATGATGGTCAATGTGATGGAGTGCGTGCCGGCCGGCGATAAATGCGCCGCGAAGGACACCTGCTGCAGCGGCATGCCCTGTATCCAAGGTTATTGCTACTGACCCACGGGCCGATCGGCCTACTTCTTCTTCGCCTTCTTTTCCCGGCGACCCTGCATGAAAAGATACGCCAGCCACGCGATGCTTCCCGCCGCCAGCGACCAGATGAAGAAATTCCCCCACCGCAGATAGGGCGTATCGATATGGTAGATGGGAACCGTTTCGAGCAGGAGCGCCTCGGTGAAGATCGGCGTGCGGACCGGCATCGTGCCGTCGGGCAGGACCACGCCCGATATGCCGATGTTGGCGGCGCGGATGATGGTACGCCCCGTTTCCACGGCACGGAAATTATAGAAGCTCATGTGCTGGGCGGCGGCCGAACTGTAGCCGAACCACGCGTCGTTGGTGATGCTGACGATGAGATCCGATCCATTCAGGACGAAACCGCGCACATTCTCCGAGAAGGTGCCGTCGTAACAGATGAGGATGGATGCCTTCGCGAAACCGAAGTCGTAGACGGTGAATTCGGTGCCGCGCTGGAAGGCGCCGACGGTACTGGGGACCAGCGTCGTCAGCCCTATCGACTCCATCAGGTCGCTCCACGGCAGATATTCGCCGAAGGGGGCCAGTTTTATCTTGTCGTAGAGCTTCGCTATCTTCCCGTTCTCGATGAATCCGGCCGCGTTGTAGTACTTGAAATCGTCCGGGTTCGAGATGTCGACGATATCGAGTCCGATGATCTGTTTGGGGAACTGCGGCGCGTCGGGGAAGAACTTGTTCCAGAGCCGGTTGAAATCGGTGAAGCCGCGCGGCACCCGCACCGGCATCGCCGCTTCGTGCCAGACGACCAGATCGGTGTCCTTCGGCACCTTTTTCAACATCGCGGTGAAGCGGTCGACGATCATGGTCGCCTGATCGCCCTTCGCGTTGATGATCTCCTGTCCGATGTTCGGCTGGAGGAGCGCCGTCTTCACATAACGCACCGGCGCCGTATTATGCACTTCGTTGAGACGCAATAATCCGTAAGTGCCCATAACAAGGAAGAATATCAGACAGGCGGCCGTTTCGCGTATCCGCTGTTCCTTGCGGACCGCCCAGCCGTAGACCAATGTCGATACCCAGACGATGAAGAAGGAAAGGATATAATTCGATCCGACGGCGGCCCACTGGATGAAGAAAAGGTTGTCGTACTGCGAATGGCCGATGGCCGACCAGAAGAAGTCGACCGGGAAGAAACTGCGCGACGCCTCGATGCAGGTCCAGATGCCGGCGACCAGCGCGGGTGTCGCTTTTCCCCGCTTCTCCAGCCAGTGCCACAGCGCAATGAAGGGCGACCAGAAGAGGAACGATTCGCCTCCCATCATGCCGATGAGCAGTAACAGCGTGAAGAAGGGACTCACCCCGCCGTAGGTGTGTATCGCGAAAAAGGCCCAGTAGAAGACCAGCAGGCTCGCGATCGAACAGACGAACCAGCCCCACAGGTAGCGGGCGCGGAAAGTCTCGAAACGCGACAGGAAGGCGAAGAGGAAGGGAAAAACGAAATAGACGGTATAGGCGCCGAACAGTCGGTGCAGAAGTATCGGCTCGTCGGTGCCGGGTATGACCAGCGGAAAACTGAGCGCGTAGAAAACGATGTAGGCGACGCCCAGAAGCGCGGTGATGAGGTTACGCCGCGCCATGACCGGTCCGTTCCATGATGGCGTTCTGCCGTTCCTGCATATGACGACGCTGTGCGGGGGTGCCGTGATCGTAGCCGAGCAGATGCAACAGGCCGTGGACTATCACGAAGGCCGTTTCGCGCTCCGCGGTCGTCCGGTACTGCTTCGCGTGGGTCGCGACCAGCTCCGGCGCGATGATGAGGTCGCCCAAAAGGAATCCGGCGTACTCGCCTCCCTCCCCTTCCGACGCGGGGAACGATATGACATCGGTCGCCCGGTCGATGCCGCGCCATTCACGGTTCACGGCGCGCATTTCGGCGCTGTCGGTGAAACGGAGCGCGACCTCCCACGGATCGGCGGCGCGCAGACCCTCGGCCGCGAGCGTCGCCTTGACCACCCGCAGGATGGCCGCCCGGTCAAGAGCGGGACGGGCGTTGGCGGCGGCGATCGATATCCTCATGGCGTCAGGCGACCGGCTGTTGATATTCGACGCGGGCATGGTACTGCCCGGTAAGCGTCTTGATGAAACTGTCCTCTATGGTCGACAGGTCGCGCATCGTCAGGTTACATTCGGAGAGCTGTCCGTCGGCCATGATACGGCCGATGATGTTATGCACGCCGTCGGTTATCTTCTGGAGGTTCTTCTCCTTCATACTGCGGATCGCCGCCTCGGTGCTGTCGGCGAGCATGATGAGCGCCACATCCTTCGAATGCGGTTTCGGCCCCGGATAGCGGTACTGCGCCGCAGGCGCCTGCGGATCCTGCTGGAGCGCCTTGTCATGGAAGTACTTCACGAACGAGGTCCCGTGGTGCTGCTGGATGGCGTCCTCTATCTTCTCTCCCAGTTTATAGGAACGGGCCAGCTCCACCCCATGCGTCACATGGTTGATGATGATACGGGTCGACTCTATCGGCGAAAGGGTGTCATGGATATTCTGCCCCGCCTGATTCTCCGAGTAATAATAGGGACCGTGCAGTTTGCCGATATCGTGATAGTAGGCCATCACCTTGCAGGCGAGCGGATTGGCGCGGATACGGCGCGCCGCCTCTTCGACCATCACGCCGACCATGAGACTGTGCTGGTAGGAGCCGTTCGCCTCGGTGACCAGCCGCGCCATAAGCGGATGCTGCATCGAGGTGAGTTCAAGGTAGGTGATGTCGGTGGTGTAGCCGAACAGTCCCTCCCACAGCGGGATAAGGCCCAGCAGCAGGAGCGCCGATATGATGCCGCTGGAGAAGGCGACCGCGAGGCCACGCAGCAGGTTCTCCTGCGGCAGGGTGCTGTCCATCAGGAAAATGAGGAGCGCGAGGATGAGCTGGAGTCCCGAAAGCGACAGGCTCACCCGCAGGGCATGACTGCGCCGGTCGATATGAGTGATGAGGAACAGATAGAACAGCGCCGATATCGTATAGTAGGCGGGGAAATAGTAGTTGTCGGGGAACACATTGGCGAAAAGAAGGGTCGTCGTGATGATGAAGAAGAGCGCCGTCTCGGTATTGACGAGCAGGCGTACCGTCGCCACGATGAACGGGAACGGCAGGAGGAAGTTGAAAACGCGCGCGTCGATATTCCCCATCCACTGCGAGAACGGGACCGATATCGAGGTGATGCCGTAGGTCAGGAGCACCGTCAGCAGGGCGAGGAACGACATCAGCAGGATATCCTTGTTGCGGACGCTGAACTTGCTGACACTGCGCCGGAACGAGAAAAAGCTGACCGCCGCGGTGAACATGATGAAGGCGAGATGTTCGAGGAATATGATGACGACCGGTTTTTCCTTCTTCTTTTCGACGATATCGCGGAATATCGATACCTGTCGCTTGGTAATGGTGTCGCCGGCCCGCGCGATGATCTCACCGTTCTTGACCTTTATGAGGACCGGCGGGGTCTCCTGCGTCGCCTCTTTCTGCATCTTTTCGGTCAGTTTCTCGTCGAACACGATATTGTCGCGCAGGAAGGTATGGACCGCCGCCGTGACGAGCGCCAGCCCTTTTTCGGTGAAATCGGCGTTCTGCCGCAGGACCTTCTGCCCGTACTGTATCTCGGCCGTCAGCGACTGCGCCGAGATGACACGGTAGCGGGGCCGTTTGGCGACCGTCTCCCCCTTTTTGACCGCTATCTTGTCCAGCCGATAGTTGTCGCTCAATCCCTCGCGGACGATATAGTAGTTGTCGAGCCGGTCGATGAGCGAAAAAACGGCATCCTCCAGTTCGGCAGAGAAGAATCCGGCCCGCAGAAGCGAGAAGAGGTCTTCGGGGACATCGCTCCCCACCGCCTTCTCGAACTCGCGCTTCCCCTCGTCGAGAGCAAGATAGACATC
>CAYPQK010000022.1:0-34066 GCA_964412895.1 uncultured Spirochaetales bacterium | reverse complement strand
GAGAAGCTGGTCGCTGTCGGTGTTCGCTTCGGTGTCCTTCGGCACGAACTTCTTGGTGCCGCTCTCGCAGCCGACCATAAAGAGGATCGCGCATACCATAAAATACCAAGTCGTTCTTGTCATGAAATCCATGATCTCCCCCGGCTCTTCGGTTGTAAACCCTTACAGCGCCAAAACTATAACCCATTGTCCGCTTTTTGACAACTAATTTCTTTGTTTGGTCGCAGAAATAAGTGTGCGATTTCGCTCAGTCAACCGGTCGAGATGAACGGTTGCGGGTAACAAGTTTCGCCCCCTCAGCCGCCATCATAACGGCAAGGATGCCCAGCACAACCGATATAACGCCCAGCACATACTGCGGTTTTTCGCCGATCAGGTAGCCGTGAGCGAGGAACAGGAGCGCTCCGACGGTCATAACCAGCATGAAGATCGTCGCCCAGAGGGTGTAGCGTATCGGTTTGCCGCGGCTGTAGAGATAACTGGTCAGGATGATGAAGACCAGCGCACCGACGAGCTGGTTGGCCGCGCCGAAGACCGGCCAGACCGTTTTCCAGCCGCCGCTCACCCCCAGCAGGAAGGCCGGAATGATCGGAACGAGCGTCGCCAGATGGCGGTTCCGCTTGAGGATCGGGAACGCCCCGCCCGCCATCTCGACCGTCAGGAAACGGCCCAGCCGTACCGTCGTGTCGAGGGTGGTCATAACGAAGATATTGATCATGGTGATACCGACAAGTGTTCCCACTTTCGGCCCGAAAAGGAACTCGGTGAAGCGGCCGAACCCGGCGCCGAACACCCCAATAGGACTGGCGCTTTTCATCACGGCCGTCAGGCTCCCCTCGCCCACCCAGAACAGGGCGCCGGCCGCCGCGATGACCGCGATGACGGCGATGAGCGACTCGGTCAGCATCGCGCCGAACGAGACCAGCATCGCGTCCTTCTCCTTGGTCAACTGCTTCGAGGTGGTGCCGCCCGCGATGATCGAATGAAACCCCGATATGGCGCCGCAGGCGATGATGATGAACAGGAACGGCACGATGGGGCCCACCTCCGGGTCGGACCAGCGGAAAAAGAGAGGCAGTTTCGCGCCAGCCGCCGCCATGACCGCATCTCCCGTGAGCGCCAGACTCATGTCGGGCCGGGTCACCACGATGCCGATAAGGGCCAGCAGGGTCCCGGCGATAAGTACCCAGCTGGAGATGTAATCGCGCGGCTGAAGCAGTATCCACACCGGCAATATCGAGGCGAAGTACCCGTAGATCATCAGCGCCACGAACCATGCAATATACGCGGTCTCGGCCGTCAACGGCAGGGATACCGGTACGATGAACCCGATATAAATAAGCGCGACCAGCGCCAAGAAAGCGAGCAGGGTCCGCAGCCAGAGCGGTCCGCCGGTGTTCCAGCGATACTGGAACAGGCCGAAGACCATCGCGACCGGTATCGCACCGAAGGTCGGAATGACTATCTCGGGGGTCGTGACGAACATCTTGGCGGTGATGGCCGCGAAGACCGCCACCACGAGGATGAGCGCCAGTTCGACGAATATCATGAACAGCAACCGGGCGCGCCGCGACACATAGCGGTCGGCGATGTCGGGTATCGATGTGCCGCCGTGCCGCACCGATATCATAAGCGCGAGATAATCGTGCACCGCTCCGATGAAGACGCCGCCCAAAAGCGGCCACAGAAGCGCCGGTCCCCAGCCGAAGGCGGCCGCCGCGATAATGGGACCGACGATGGGACCGGCCCCCGCGATCGATGAGAAGTGATGCCCGAACAGGACCATCGGGTGGGCGGGACAGAAATCGACGCCGTCGTTCTTGGTCACCGCCGGGGTCCCCTCCCCGTCGAGCGGCTCCATGAGATGCCGCTGTATCGTCTTTTTGCCGTACCATACATAGGCGGCGACGAGCCATGCCGCAGCGAGAAGAAGCAGGATAGCGCCGTTCATAACGCACCTCCGCGCAGGTCTGTTCCCGATATACTCCGATTTTTTTGCGGGTCAACTGCGGGAGGAGAAAGGGCCGGACAAATGCTTTTTACGACGGATCGACGCACTTGTAGTCGAACGATATCTGGCCGACGACCGGCGAAACGCCGACATTCTTGGAATACAGGCGCACCTCCAGTTCGATGTAGTGCCCCTGCACCAGTGTATCGGGCATATCTTTGGGCGACACATCGGAAGGCACCTCGACAATGACCTGCCACTGTTCGAGGGCGAGCTGGACAAGATCGTCGCTGGTCCGCGCGCGGATGATGACGCGGGTGTCGGCCGGAACCTCGGCGTCCCAGTAGATCTTCTGCCAGTCGGTCGACAGCGATGAGGCGCATATCTCGAAAGTGTGGCGGAACCACCCCTCCTTCGAGGCGAAATTCTTGAGGTTGTACCCTATCATGTCGCTGTAGACATAGGGGCCGTTGCCGACCGGGATGATGATCTTGCCCGCCTCGTTCACCGTCGGTATCGGCGTCGAGCGGTCGACCGGCAGATAGGTCACATAGCCCTGCCCGGCGTTACAGCGAGACATCCCCCATATATTCCCCTTGAAATCGACCCCGACGCCGGTCCCCTGGAACGGATGGGTCGTGCCGTCGCTCAGGAGGTACGGGCCGTGTATCGAACTCGGATCGGGGTACACCGATGAGTCTATCATATAGATGCTCGAATCGATGCCGGCCCCCTCCTCGGTGGAAATGATCCAGATAAAACCCGAATCGTCGGCCGCGATACCGCGGAACCCGTGAAGGGTCGACACCTGCAGGGAGGTCCATATCCCCTGATCGGCGAACGGTGAGTCGTCGGGAGTATAGCGGTGGACGAAACCGTCGGTGAAACTGGTGATCCAGATATTGTCATCCTTGTCTATCGCGATGCCGTAGTAACCGCCCGCCCCGCCGTAGGCCGGGATGTCGGGCGCATAGTGTACCTGCTCGGTCGGGTCGTTGCTGTCGAACCACGCGAGACCGCCGGTGACCGGGATCTGCCATTCGGGTATGTAGCGGCACGACACCCAGTTGCGGCCGTACTTGTCGAGCACATACCCGTAGGGACGGCAGGTCTGGTCGAGCGCGCTGGTCATCGTGAAGGTCTGCATGATGTCGCCGGTATTGCCGTTGAGCCGGTAAGAATAAGGATCGCCGAGATAACAGCCGATCATGAGATGCCCGGTGTACTCGAAATTGGCGCCGGTCTCGGGGGTCGCCGCGACGCCGCGGATGCCGCCGCAGGCGTAGGTGTTCGGCAGGTCTACCCCGTCGAATACGCGGGTCCAGACGACGCATTCGTCGGTCGAACGACCGTCGACGCCGCGCGGCAGGACATCGAGCGGACCGGTCGAGGTCTCGATGGTGCCGCTCAGGTCGCGGTCGACGCAGTATTCGGGATGACCCGCCACCTTGGTCACGGTGGCGTCCCCGCGGGCGCCGACGAACATGTTGCCCGCCAGATCGACGCTCGTCCGCGACGGATCGGAGGCGGCCGAAAGTCCGACATTGTAGCGCCCCACCTCGATCTTATCGAAGGTGTCTATTTTGGAGATGGTCCCGTCGACCGAATTGGGGACCCAGACATAGCGCAGGAGCGTCGTGACCGTCTCGGAGCCGTTGTCGAGTTCGAGTCCCCCCTCTTCATTGACCTTGACATTGTCGGCGTTGGACGAGCCTTGATCGTAACCGTTCGAGGTACCCGGCCCCATCCCCGCGTGCGCCGCGTCGCTGTCGGATATCGATATCTCGTCGCTGTCGGAGAGCAGTTCGTCGCCCGGCTCGTCGTTCTGTTCGTCGCCATCGCCGGTCAGACCGTCGTCGTCGGGCTGGATACCGTCGCTCCCCTCGCCGGCCGGGATATCGCCGTCGGCCGTATCGGGCAGAATTTGATCCTTGTCGGTTCCGCCCTGATCGTTCACCATGTCGTCCAGATCATCGCCCTGCGTCGGCTTACCGTCGCTGCACGCAAAAAGCGTAACCGCACACCCCGCCGCCAATACCATCAACACATACCTGTTCATCGTCACCCCCCTATGCCTTTTTCGTTTATTCCCCCCCGGGAGAGGATATCTTTTATCATCAGGACGCTGTTGCGACCGCGTTTCTTGACCTCGTACATCGCGTCGTCGGCCAGTTTTATGAGGCCGTCGAGCGAATCGGCGTCGTTCGGATAGACGGCGACACCGAAACTGCCGCTGAGCCGGATGCTGAAGCCCTCTTTCTCGAAAAACACCTTGTCGGCAAGCCCTCTCCGCAATCGTTCGGCGACCAGCGCCGCCTCGTCGGGACCTGCCGTCGAAAGGATGATGACGAACTCGTCGCCGCCATACCGTATCGCCCAGTCGGTGGGGCGTATCAGCGTAGTGAAGAGGATCGCGACATCGCGCAACAACCGACTGCCGGTAAGGTGCCCCCGGGTATCGTTCACCTCCTTGAAGTGGTCGAGATCGATGAAAACGATCGAGAACGGTATCTTCGACCGGCGGGAACGGCTGATCTCGGCATCGAGCAGGGTCCGCATATGCCGTGCGTTGTAGAGATGGGTGCAGTCGTCGCGTATCGTAAGCTCTTCTATCCGTTTGAGGTGATTCGCGTTCTCGACGGCGATGGCGGCAAAATCGACGAGCGCCGCCAGCAATTCCAGCGATATCGGATCGAAATAACGGCTTTCAACATTGATCAGTTCGAGCGCGCCGAGTACCCGCTCCTTCGAGATGAGCGGCATGCAGATGACCGAGTCGGTCCTGAACCCGAGTTCGGCGTCAAGCTCTTTGTAGAACCGGTCGTCCTTCCGCACATCGGTCGATATGACCGCCTCGCCATGCGCTATCGACCAGCCGACGATCCCCTTACCGGGCGGCAGCCGTTTGTTCTTCAGCTCCGCGCCGGCCGATCCCACGGCGATGCTGAAATAGATATCGTTCTTCTCCTCATCCACCAGCAACAGCGACCAGTTAAGCGGGTGGAACAGTCGGCCGACCAGCTCCATGATCTGTTTCTGGAACTCGTCGAACCCACGGGTCGAGGTCAGCGCCTTGCCGATCTCACGCAGGGCGCGGAGCTCATCGTTCAGAGGCACGGATATCCTCTCCGGATCGGTCATGGAAGCCCCCGTTGTTTATTTCGGCACCGCGATGCCGCGCAGGTCGTGGCCGGACGGTATCTGCAGGAGACGCAGGCCGAAGAGCGGCGCGACGGCGATGAGGAACTCGAATATCTCCCCCTGTATCGCCTCGTACTCATCCCAGACGGTGGTCGCGGTGAAACAGTATATCTGGAACGGCAGTCCCTCGTGGGTCGCCTCAAGGGTCCGGACGAGGATGGTGAGGTCCTGCCGGATGTCGATGCGGCCGCGCAGATGGTCCGCCATGACGCGCCGCAGGATGAGCAGATTGGTCGCCTGCGATCCGAGCCCGTCGGCGGCGCGCGCCACCAATCGTCCCACCGTCGGGTCGGCCGAGAGCCGCGCGATATCCTCGGGCCTCACGAACCGGACCGATGCCATGTCGAGCGGCACCGAGCGGCTGATACGCCGCGCCCCGCTCTCCTGCATCCCACGCCAGTTGGTGAACGATTCCTCGAGGAACTTCTGCGTCGGGATGGAGGTGAAGGTGTTGTTCCAGTTGCGCACCTTGAGCGAGTAGAGCGATATGTCGGCCACCTCGCCGTCGGCGCCGTATTTCTCCATCGATATCCAGTCGCCCTTGCGGATCGAATTGTTGAGACTCATCTGGAGACTCGATACGAAGCCGAGTATCGCATCCTTGAATACCAGCATGAACACGGCGGTCATCGCGCCGATGCCCGACAGGATGATGACGGGCGACTTGCCCATCAGTATCGCCGCCATCAGCACCAGTCCGATGAGATAGACGACGACCGTCACGATCTGGAAGAACCCTTTTATCGGTTTGTCCTTCGCGAATTCGGTCCGCTCGTAGACCGCCTGCACCGTGGCAAGGACCCGGGCGATGAATACCACCATGGTGAAGGCGATGAGCGCCAGCGTGAGCCGCCGCACCGCCGTCTCGAAGCCGGTGAAGAGATAACTCGCGTTATGGACCACCAGTATCGGGATGAGGTGAATGAGGGTATGGAACACCTTCTTCTCGAACAGGAGGTCGTCCCACGAGATGGTGCTTTTCTTTATCACATAGCCGATGGCCCGCAGGATGTAGAAGCGGCCGATGAAGAACAGGATGTAGGCGACGGCCAGTACCAGCGCGATGCGCACCGGCGTCTCAAGGAACGGATACGCGATGAATACCGGGTCGAAGATATCGTGATAGGCGTTCATGACTTACTTTTCCACATAGATGCACGGCGACTGTATCTTCTGGACGAAATCGAACCCGCCGTCGAGCGTCATCTGCGGATTGGGCGTGCTGTACTCGTCGGGGGTCAGGAGGAAACGGGCCGGCGCGGTGGCGGTGGGCGGGAAATAGACCTTGGCGCGGGTGTCGCCCGACACTTCGATAAAGCCGCGGGCCGTCGTCGCCCCGGCGATATTGGCGCCGTTGGCGGTCAGATCGCCCGTGAACGCGACGATGTCGAAATCGGCCTGCGCGACGGCATCGAGCGTGACATTGAGCAGCTGCCCTGCGAAGAAGCGGAATACCGACAGGTCGTTCCCCTCCTTGATATACAGGTTCAGGTAGATGTCCCAGCTCGGACTCTTGAGCACCTGAATGTAGGGGAGCGGCTGCGCAACGATCGCCGGGATGACGGCCGATCCGATGGTGTTCTTGTCGTTGGCGGCCGAGAAGTCGTAGTGGTCTATCTCGGGATGGGCCGCGATAAAGTCGGCCAGCGGCACGCCGTTGGCGGTGAGGTCGAGCTGTATCTTCGCGGTGCCGATATCGAGCGTTTTGCCGGTGATATCGTCGCCCGAGACGGCGAGGCTGGTATCGATCACGGCGCGCTGTTCATAGCCAAGGTAGAAATCGCCCTTGTAGATCACATTGTAGGAACCGGCCGGTATTTTGAAGGAGTAGGCGCCGCCGACCAGATCGCCGAGGTTCACCACCGGCGTCTCCGACTGCGTGTCGGTATCGCGGACAAAGAGCAGTTCATCGGCCGCCGCCGCCGCCGCGACCCCGTTGAAGGTCACGGTGCCGTCGACCGTCACCGCCTTCACCACCGGATCGAGCGTCATGTCGGTGACGAACCCGCCGCCGCCGTCGGTGAACTGGAAACTATCGACGCTGTTGACCGACACCTTGATATTGAACGGCAGGTAATTGGTCATCCCCTCGATGTCGTTGAAGTAGCTCTCGAAGGTCAGCGCAAAGGCGCGCGGCGAATAGGTCGGGTTGGCGCAGGCCTCGTCGTCGCACAGTTTCTGACGCCGCACCATGAGCCCGGAATAACTGTAGTCGTCGCCCGATACGCCGAGATTCTTGAGGATGACGGTGCCGCCCGCGAAGCTGGTCGCCTTGAGCCGGCCGCGGAAACACTGCGCCTCGGCGGCGGTGCAGGAGGTGAGCGCCGGGAAGGTGCCGCCCGCCGTGTTAAGCGATATCGTGCCGTGAAGCAGGCCGAAATCGAGCGCTATCGTGCCGGTGGTCGCCGGAAGCAGATCGGACCACGCGATGACCTTCTGGAAACTGTAGGGATAATCGGCAAGCGCCGTCAGGTAGATGACCGAATAGGCGACGCCGGTATTGCCGATCACCTCGACATTGTACGATTTCGTGGACGATAGATCGGGGATGAGGGCGACCGCGATGGGTTCCATCGGCGGATTCGGGGCGATGGCCAGCACGCCGGTGTCGACCGCTACGCCTTCTATCGCGGCGGTGCCACTGACGGTAACAGTGGTCAGGTCTATCGGGGCGCTCGTCGCGCCGGTGACCTCGATGGCGGTGCCCTCGAACAGCGCTCTGACCGTGAACAGCGGCGCACCGGCGGCCAGTCGCCCGGTGAAGGTCGCCGTGTAGGTCCCCTTCGGCACGGCACGGGTGAACGCACCGAACTCGCTGAAGGGTATGTCGAACGAATAGGTCCCGTTCTTGAGCGTCACTTTGGTGTCGGTCGCGTCGGTGCCGGTAAGCGCCGGGAAGGCGCCGCCGTTCTTGGTCACGCTGCCCGACAGTTCATAGAGCGGCAGGTCAATATCGAGCGTCTTCGCGCCGGTGATGGCGACCTTTTGCTGTATCAGCACGCCGGTATTGGCCGGGTCATTCTCGTTCGCCTTCGCGCCGCGGTAGTAGAAGTTGTAGTTCCCCTCGGCGAATCCGAAGGTCTCGCCGGTAAGCGCCGGGGCCAACTCCGCCACCATGAATTCGGCCTTGGTCTGGTCGTTCTCGGCCCACAGTTCGCCCGCAACGAGTGTGTCGTTCACCGCGCCGCCGACCGTTATCGCGCCGATGGTGACGGTGTGCAGCGCCACATCGAAGGTGATGCTGCCGCCTTCCGTCGCATACAGGCAGGAACCGGTATAGGCGTCGTTGTCGGGTATGATTTCATCGGGAATGACATTGTCGCCGTCCTCGATGAGCCCGTCATCCTTGACGATGTCGATATCCTGTCCGTCGTTATCTGGCTCGCTCGTGTCCACCTCGCACTGGCCGGTGAGATCGTCCCAGTGATAGCCGTCGGGACACTTTTCGGTGTTCCCGTCATCACAGGAGATGAAATAGAGCGCCGTCAGCAGACTCACGGCAATGACAAGGTAGCGACGCATGGGATCCTCCATCGTTCGGTTTAAGAACGCCCCATTGTAAGAATTTCGCCCGCGGAAGTCAAATTGGAAAGCTTATTTCAAGGAATTTGAAAAACGCTCGCGACTGTGATAGCATCCTTCCCGCATTGTTTCGCGCACGCGACCCATATTGGAGGGAACATGAACAAGATCCTCATTCTCGATTTCGGCTCGCAGTACAACCAGCTCATCGCCCGCCGCATCCGCGAGATGCATGTCTACTGCGAACTCCACCCCTACTCCGTCGGCATCGACTTCATCAAGAAATTCGACCCGCAGGGAATTATTTTTTCGGGCGGCCCCAGCTCGGTCACCGACCCCGGCGCCCCCGATGTCCCGAAAGAACTGTTCGACCTCGGCATCCCGATACTCGGCATCTGCTACGGCATGCAGTTGACGGCGCACAAGCTGGGCGGCAAGCTGGGTAGCGGACATGCCCGCGAATACGGCCGCGCCACGGTCGAAGTGACCGCGCCTCATTCGCCGCTCTTCCGCGGCGTATCGGCCAAGACGCAGGTCTGGATGAGTCACGGTGACCATGTGGCGCAACTGCCCGACGGCTTCTACCCCATCGCGAAGACCGATTCCATCGATTTCGGCGCCGCCGGGAACGACGAGCGCCGGATATATCTGGTCCAGTTCCACCCCGAGGTGAAGCACACGCTCGAAGGGAACCGCATCCTCAGCAACTTCCTCTTCGAGGTCTGCAAGGTGACGGCCGACTGGCGAATGGAGAACTTCATCGAGACGAGCGTCGCTAAGATCCGCGCAGCGGTCGGCGACAAAAAGATAATCCTCGGCCTGTCGGGCGGCGTCGATTCATCGGTCGCGGCGGCTCTGCTGGGCCGTGCGGTCGGTCATCAACTGACGGCCATCTTCGTCGACAACGGCCTCCTGCGCCTCAATGAGCGCGACGAGGTCGAGAAGAACTTCAAGGATGTGGTCAACCTCATCGTCGTCGATGCGGCCGACATCTTCCTTTCGCGGCTCAAGGGAGTCGACGAACCGGAAAAGAAACGCAAGATCATCGGCAACACCTTCATCGAGGTCTTCGACACCGAGGCGGCCAAGATCGCCGGGGCCGACTTCCTCGCGCAGGGAACGATCTATCCCGATGTCATCGAGTCGTCGTCCAATGTGAGGGGCCCCTCGACCACGATAAAGACGCACCACAATGTCGGCGGACTCCCCGACCGGATGAAACTCAAACTCATCGAGCCGCTGCGCGACCTGTTCAAGGACGAGGTGCGCGAACTGGGACTCAAGCTCGGCCTTCCGCCCGAGAATGTCTTCCGGCACCCCTTCCCCGGCCCCGGCCTCGCGGTGCGGGTACTCGGCGAGGTGACCAAGGAGCGGTGCGATGTCCTGCGGCAGGCCGATCACATCTTCATTCAGGAGATACGGGCCGCCGGTCTCTACGACGATATCGCGCAGGCATTCGCCGTCCTTCTGCCGGTCAAAACGGTCGGCGTCATGGGCGACTGCCGCACCTACGAACATGTGCTGGCCCTCCGCGCCGTCAAGACCGATGATTTCATGACGGCCGACTGGTACGATTTCCCGCACGATTTCCTGAAAAAAGTATCGTCCCGCATCATCAACGAGGTCAAACGGGTGAACCGGGTGGTCTACGACATCAGTTCGAAGCCGCCCGCCACGATAGAATGGGAGTAAGGGGAACCATCACATGAGCAGGATCATCATCGAGGACGACAATTCGCTGGAGAATCTGGAGATACGGCTCGACCATCTCCTGTTCAGCGAAAAGGAGATCGAGAGCGAGAAGCGCGACTACCTGCCGATGGAGGGACTCCTCGACGGCCGGTTCGGCGACTTCCCGCCCTACCTCATCTCGACCGGCCAGCTGGAGAAGGCGGCCACGCTCATTCAGGGGCAGGACGAACTGGAACTCTTCTTCCTCATGATCCTCGCGGGCGACGAGAAGTCGCTCGTCCTCAAAGCACTCGAAAAGAATCGCGACGCGGTCGGCGAGGTCTTCTATCAGGAGATGCTCTGCCTCGCCTTCCTGTCGGCCGGCCCCGAGGAACGCAAACAGGTCATCGCGAACATCCTGCAGGTCCCCGCCATCATGCGGACGCCGCTGGCCGCGCTCATCGTCGCCCTCTACTCCGACGAACCGCAGTCGATCACCGCCGGAGGCCCGCTCGAACAGCAGGCGGCGCTCTTCGCCGAGGCGCTCAAGGCGGAACAGAACGACCATATCGAAAAGGCCTTCGGCGACCTGCTGGGGCTCTTCATCCAGAACAACACCCCCCGGTTCCTCTTCGAATACCTCCGGGCGATCCTCCTGCGGCACGACGCCATCCCGGCGCCGCTGGTCGAGCGGTTCGTCGAGTCGGTGCTGAAAAGCTCGCTCGCCGTCTCCTTCCCCACCATCAAACTGCTCGAGTTCCTCTACTACTGGCGCAACGATGTGACCGATAAGATAGAGGACACCGTAACAGGTCTGGCCGAATCGACCGATTCGCTCTTCGTCCTCAACGCCATCGCACCGCTACTCTACAAATACGGTAAGTGGCACCTGCTCGGCAAGTTCTACAAGCTCGTTTCGCGCAAAACGACCGGCAAAACGCGCATCCGCTACCTCGAACTGCTGGCCGACATCTACGAGCACAAGCTCAAGATGCCCGATTTCGCCACCGATATACACAAGAACATCGTCGAAGAGGATCCCGGTTCCTGCTCCATCAGCCTGTCGCTGGTCCTTTCGGTCTACGAAGAGAACCACCAGTGGGCCGACCTCGCCAACCTCTACATCTACCTCGCCGACCGCGAGAAGGAACCGAAGCTGGCCGCCTACTACCTCTTCCGGGGCGGCGAACTGCTCTTCCGCGAACTGGGTAAACCGCAGGATGCCCGGCCGCACCTTGAACACAGCCTCACCCTCAACCGCTCCTTCGAGATCATCCGCCTGCTGTCGGAACTGTACCTCAAACTTCAGGACTACGACGCCTACATCGCCAACCTTGAACAGGAACTCGACTACGCGACGACCGTTCCGGAAAAGATAAGCCTGCACGAACGGATCGCCGACTCGCTCATATCCTTCAAGCGGGCCTACGCCGCCGCCGAGGCGCATCTCTACACGATATTGGAGATGCGGCCCGACCGGCTCGACACCGTCAAGAAACTCGGCAAGATATACTACATCACCCGCAACTGGCAGAAACTCACCGAGATAAACAGCCGCGAGGTGGCGCTGACCGAGAACCCGACCGACATCGTCAACCTGCTCTACAAGAACGGTATCATCTTCTTCAACGAACTGCGCGACATGGACAAGGCGCGGCAGAGCTTCCTGCAGATACTGGCCATCGTCGACCACCATATCCCGAGCCTCCTCTACCTTGAACGGATATATCTGCGCGGCAACGCCGTGGACGAGGTGATCGATCTGTACAACAGCCTGCTCCAGTCGGCCACCACCGATTCGGAGACCAAGGAGTTCTACCTGACGCGGCTCGCCATCGTCTACCGCGAACAGGGACGCCTGCAGGAGGCGCAGGACACCTTCCGGCTCATCGTCTACCTCTACCCCGACAGCACCATCGCCAAGGAGAACCTGCGGCTTCTTTCGGACGAGGTGGAGTTCCGCGAATTCAACCTCGATGAATTCGACAACGGCGAACTGACGGCGCTGCTGGCCATCGCCAACGATCCCAACCGGACCGGCAAGACGCTCGCCAAGATGGAGACGACCGAACCGGACCTCTACAAATACCTCTGGGAGATACGGACCTTCGGCGCATCCGAGGTCCCCGACGCGAAACTGGCCCCGGCCGAACGGTGCCTGCGCGAGATACTCGAGGGGCGGCCGACCATCGACCTTCTGGCCAAGTACGCGACCCGGCCCGCGGCGCTCACCCTGCTCGCCCAGCGCTACATGGAGAAAGGCTATCTCAAGGGGATCTACACTATCCTCAACTACTACCTGAAGGTCGCCCCGGAACTCAAGCGGACCTTCTGGAGCATCTTCTTCATGGGGCGCGATCATCCGGAGCTCAAGGACCGGCTCGAATCGCTGCTGGTGACCGAAAAGGATTTCCTTCACTTCGAGATAGCGCTCAACATCCTCGAAAAGATCTATCTGCGCGAGAAGAACTACAAAACGATACTCTTCCTGCGGACCCTCTTCATCAAGAAACTCAAGGAACCGGCCGTCCAGTGCCGGTTCATAGACGATTCGTTGACCCTGCTGTCGGGACTCATCGAACCGGTGGAACTGCTCGACCTCTACAAACTGCGTTACCGCGTCTCGGAGGGAGCCGAGCGGAACACCTTCCTGCTCTCCTACCGCGACTTTCTCGTATCGCTGGGCATGCGCGAATCGCTCATCAAGCTCTATGAGGATAAATGGCGGCAGGAACGGCTCGCCGCCGACGGCGGCTACCTGTTCGACCTCTACATCGCCCAGCACGACGCCGACAAGGCCGAAGCGCTCGCCCACGAGGTACTCGAACAGCATCCGGGTGCCACCGATGTGCTCGACCGGCTCATCGATTTCTATGAGAGCGTCCGCAAGCCGCAGGCGGCCAACGAGGCGCTCCAGCGCTATCTGCGCGACGAAGCGCATCCCGAACTGGGCCGCGCCGCCGCCGGACGGCTGATGCGGGCCCACCTCCGCAGCGGCAATATCGCCGAGGCGGTGAGTCTCTTCCTCGGCACCCGCTACGACAACAACGCCGACCGTTTTGTCGCCGGCATGGAATTCGCCGATCACCTTATGGAGATGGGACAGGCCGCCTTCGCGGCGCAGGTGGTCCGCACCCTGACCGCCGGCAACGCCGACGAAGCGCTCCGCAAAACGACGATCCTCTTCGCCTGTAGCGATGTCCCGCACCCCGACGACCTCTACCGTATCCCCGGCTACGAAACGGTCCGGCATCTGGCCGAAAGCCGCCAGAATCCCGCCGCGTCGCTCGAGATACTGCGCCACTATGCCCGGCTCCGCGATCCGCAGGCGGTCGAGGCGCTTCTGCGCCGGCTTATCGCCGACGACCGCAAAGATGAGGCGCACCGGCTCATCATGGATATCGGCGGCGACCCCGCCTTCCAGAGCGGCATCGTCCAGTCGCTGGTCCTCAAATTCGAGGAACGGAACGCCGACGAACGGGAAGTGCTCCGGCAGATACTTATTCCCGAACTGCGCAAGGGGAACTCCTATCCCGCCGTGCGGTTGACCGAGCTGGCGGGGTCCGACAACAAACGGGCCCGCCTCTTCTCGCAGAATCTCATGGCCGCTCTGAATGTCGAAAGCTGGCGCCCCGCCGAAAGCGAATGGCATCAGTTGTCGGTCCTGCGCGAAGATATCCTGCTGGCGCAGGCCGGCTTCACCCCGCTGGACGAGAAGCTCCGCCACTTCGGACGGCTGCTCGCCATCGCCACCGTACCGGAGAAGAAAGAGGACCGGCGGCTCGACCCGATCGGCTCCTCGACCAGCCGCGAGATACTCTCGCTCCTTGAGCGGCTCTCGCTCGCCCTGCGGCTTGAATCGATACCGGCCTTCTACGATCCGAACGGTAAGACGCATCTATCGATAGACCTCATCAATCTGCCGGTCCTTATCGTCGGCCGCGGCGCCGAACAGGCCGACCGCAAGAAGATGGCGTTCCTGATCGCCTCCAACCTCTTCCTGATGCAGAGCGGCGTCACCGAAAAACTCAACCGGCCCGCCGTCGACCTGCTGGTGGAACGGCTCATCCGGACCATCGCCCTGCCGGCGAAAGAGCGGATCGCCTTCCTGCGCAACCTCAAGAAGAAGCATCAGAACGAAGTGACCGCCGCCTTCGACGATCTGGGCGCCGTGGGCGAACCGATGCTCCGCCAGTTCGGCGACCGCTTGCATCTCGCGTCGCTCCTCTACGCTTTCTCGGTCATCCCCGACATCGCGCAGGTGCTCGCCATCGCCAACGAGACGAACGATCACCTCGAGGTGCCCGATTCGATATCCCGCAACGCATTCGACCTCGCGCTCGCAACCTTCTTTGGATAAATACACCCCATGGAACGCGTCACCGTACACATTCTCAATCCTCACCGGCGCACACTGGACCTCATCGCCGCCGCGCTCGACAAGGGGGGCGTCGCACTGGTCCCCGGCGACACCTCCTATCTGCTGGTCGCCCGTATCGGCAAAAAGAACGCCATCGAGAAGCTCAACCGCATCAAGGAGCGGAAAAAGAAGTTCTATTCGGTCATGTTCCGCGACCTTTCGGAACTCGCCCGCTACGCCGAGGTGACCGACCGGCAGTACGCCGTCATCAAACGGTCGCTCCCCGGCCCCTACACCTTCATCCTCAAGGCGAGCCGCGAGATACCGAAGATCATGCTGGAGAACCGCAAGGAGATCGGCATCCGCATCCCCGACAGCCCTTTTCTGTGCGAACTCATCGCCGCCTGCGGCGAACCGATCATCGTCTCGACGGCGGGCGGATCGGACGACGACGAAGGCTTCTTCACCGACCCCGAGAACGACGAACCGTCGTGGCTCCACCTCGTCGATGTGCTCGCCGACGGCGGTTATCTGCCGGCCGAACTGACGAGCATCATCCGGCTCGAAGAGGACCAGTTCGAGATCGTCCGCGTCGGCAAAGGCCCGGTCGACGGTTTCGAATGAACCGCTCGGCCGCCCTCCTCATCATAGCGCTCTCACTCCTCGTCGCCGCCTGCGCCACGACGGGCCGGCAGGTCGACTATCTCATCACCGAACCGCTCCTCATCACCCCCAAAACGCTTCCCGCGAAGGGATCGCCGCCCGAAGAATGCGACTTCGACGAACTGTTCGCGCAAGCCAACGATCTGTTCGACGACGGCGATTACGAGCAGGCCGAACGGGACTACCACGACATCCTGACCTACAACCCGGTCTATATCTTCACCCCGTTCTGCTACTACAACCTCGGACTCATCGCGTTGAAGCGGGACCGCCCCGATGCGGCGGTCGCTAATTTCAAGGCGGCGTACCTGACGCTCGGGAAGGGAGACGACAAGATCGACGCGCTCAACTTCTACCTCCACTCGCTGGGCAAACTCGGCCGCTGGCAGGAACTCATCGATGTCGCCGGCGACGCACTCAAAAACGATCTGGCGGGCGATCAGATACCGGCCGAACCGCTGCGCGAGATACTCCTGCGCCGCGCCGAGGCGACCGCCATGACCGGCAAACCGGCGGAGGCGCGTACCACGGCGCAGTATGTCATCTACGAGATACGGCGCGAACGGACCCCCGACGACCTCCTGTTCATTCCCGAACTGGCGATGGCTTACTTCGTCATGGGGCGCAGCGCGGTCGCCGAATTCGGATCGTTCCCCTTCGAGAACAACGAGGATATACTCCTGCGTAAATGCACCATCATACAGGAGGCACAGCGCTGGTTCCTCAAAACGATACAGAGCGGCATCATCTACTGGACCAACGCCAGCGCCTACGAACTGGCCGCCCTTTACCGCGCCCTGTTCGATGAGATGGCCAAGTATCCGATCCCGGCCGAGCTGACCGAAGAGGAGCGCCCGGTCTACGAATGCGAACTGTGGGGAAAGACCGCGGGGCTCCTGAAAAAGGCGCGCAAAACGCTCACCGGCAGCATCCAGAGCGCCCAACGGATACACGAAAAGAACGAATTCATCGACGGGAGCTTGAAACTGCTCGTCGAGATAAACGCATCCTACGAAACAAAAGAGAACTATTGCCGTTCACGAGGTCTGACCGATGAAAAGAACCGCCCTTGATCCTATCCTGCTGATACTCGGCGCGATCGCCTATTTCGGCTATCTGGTCACGGTCGTATTCGTGATGAAGAGCCACTACGAGTTCGGACTCTACCTCTTCACGCCGCTCTTTCTCTACACCATTTTCCGGACCCTCAACGCCCGGATAAAGCGCGCATCGCTCCTCCTTTCGCTCTATCTGGCGCTCCCCTTCTTCACCTCGGTGTGGCTGACCCTGAGCGGCGCCGCGCCGGTCTGGGAGGTGACCGGAGCGCTGCCGATCGCGGTACTCTTCTCCTTCTCGCTCAAATCGGAAAAAAGCTCCTCGCCCCTCTTCACCAGCCTGCTGACGCCGCTCTATGGCGTCTTCTTCGCACTGGCGCTTTTCCTGCCGCTCATCAACTTCATCAGCAACCGCGATATCGTCAAAGCGCTCCAGCTCATGCTCGCCGTCTATTCGCCGGCGCTCGTGCTGACCACCGTCATCGTCTTCCTCCGCTTTATCATAGAAACGGCCAGCCTCAATATCGTCCTCAACAATTTCCGGCTTTTCATCCACGGCGCGAAGATAGAACGGATCATCTTCGACTCGACCGATTTCCTGTCGCTCGCGCAGGTCAACCTGTCGGGCATCATCACCGCCGAAGGAGTTTCGCGCGACCTGTTCCTCAAGAAGGTGAACCTGCTCAACAAGGAGTTCGCGGCGGCCGACGAGAACAACGACATCATGAAACGCGACGCGAAGTTCAGCCGTAAGATGGCCGACGGCACCGAATTGACCATCGGCACCCTCTATCTGCTTATCAAAAAGGAGAAATACCGCACCGACGGGCTGGCCCTGCCGCCCGATCTGACGGCGAAATCTTTCGTGGCGCTCGCCGAGAACAACCGCGTCATCGGCTACTATGTCATCGACCGCTTCGACAAGACATCGAACCGGACCATGCTCGATCTTCTGCGCGATAAATACGGCGTCACGACAACCATCGTCGGCAGCGGCAGCGCGAACTTCCCCGCTGTGCCGGTCGCCGGAACGCTCGCCGAATTCTCGCCGCGGCACGGAGACCTCTTCATCACACAGGCGCCTCCGGAGAACTGCCCCTGTATCAGCGTCGGCTGGGGCGCGGCGAAGGCCGAAAGCGCCGACATCCACCTCACCGAACCCTATCTCATCAACATCATGAAGCTGGTCATCATCCTTTCCACCATACGGCCGCGCCTTTACCGGTCGGTCGCCGTCGCCTCGGCCCCGTTCATACTGCCGCTGTTCCTGAGCATCTTCAAACTGCATGTGCCGCAACTCAACGCGGTGGCGGTGCTGATGATGATGCTCCTGACCATGACGCAGGCGTTCCGGAGCGTGCGACCGGAATAATACCTATTTATGCGTTGAGAGGTAGTGCTCGACGGCGGTGGCGGCCGACGCGCCGCAGCCGATGGCCGTCGCCACCTGATAGACCAGTTTTTCCACCACATCGCCCGCCGCGAAAAGCCCCGGCGTACCGGTGGTGCCGTCGGGCAGGAGCTGGATGCGGCCCGTCGGCGACAGGGTGACAAGCTCTTTTACCGCCTCGACATGCGGGGTGTAGCCGACAAAGACGAATACGCCGTCGACCGGCTGTTCGGAGAGGGCGCCGCTCTTGACATTCTTCACCGTGACCGATTCTACGAAGTCCTTGCCCGTTATCTTCTCGACGACCGATTCAAGGATGAGTTTTATCTTGGGATGCTTGCGCACCTCGTCCTGAATGATCTTCTCGGCGCGGAATTCGTTACGCCGGTGGATGATGACCACCTCCGAGGCGAACCGGGTCAGGTAGAGCGCCTCTTTGAGCGACGAATCGCCCCCGCCGATGACCGCCACCCGCAGATCGCGGTAAAAGGCGGCGTCGCACACCGCGCAGTAGGAAACGCCGCGGCCGATGTATTCCATCTCGCCCGGCACTCCCACTTTACGCGGCGACGAACCGGCGGCCCAGATGACGGTACGCGCCGTCACTTCGCCCGCATCGGTGTGCAGGAGGAACAGGTCGCCCTTCTTCTCGACCTTCGACACATCGGCCATCATGAGTCCGGCGCCGAATTTGGTCGCCTGCTTGAGCATCAGTTCGGCCAGTTCGCCGCCGCCGATGGAATCGAAACCGGGGACATTCTCCAGCTTGTCGGTGAGCGCCATCAGGCCGCCCGCCACCCCTTTCTCGATGATAACGGTCTTCAGCATCGCGCGGCCGGTGTAGATCGCGGCGGTCATCCCCGCCGGGCCGCCGCCGACTATCGCGACATCGTAAACATTGGACATAGGACCTCCTTAATAAAACTCACCCCGACCTTCCGGTCACCCCTCTCTTGCAACAAGAGAGGGGCCGGGGGTGAGTTCAGCGCCCCGCCGTAGCGACCATGACCGCCTTGATGGTGTGGAGCCGGTTCTCGGCCTCGTCGAAGACCTTGGAGGCGCTGCTGCGAAAGACCTCGTCGGTCACTTCCATCGCCTTGACGCCGTATTTCTCGTAGACCTCTTTGCCGACCTTCGTCTCCAGATCGTGGAACGACGGCAGGCAGTGGAGGAATATCGCGTCGGGATTGCCGGTCTTCTTCATGAGATCGCTGGTGACCTGATACTTCTTGAGCTGTTTGATCCGCTCGCCGAAGAGGTGTTCCTCGCCCATCGATACCCACACGTCGGTGTAGATGACATCGGCGCCTTTGACCGCCTTGGCCGGATCGTCGATGAGTTCTATCTTGGCGCCGGTCTCTTTCGCGACCTTGTTCATCTCGTCGACCAATTTCTTATCGGGGAAAAGTTCTTTCGGCGCGCAGGCGACGAAGTGCATCCCCATCTTGGCGCAGGCGATGACGAACGAGTTGCCCATATTGTTGCGGGCATCGCCCATGTAGACCAGTTTCACTTTGTTGAGCGGTTTATGGACATGCTCTTCGACCGTCATGAAGTCGGCCAGTATCTGCGTCGGGTGTTCGATGTCGGTGAGTCCGTTCCACACCGGGACGCCGCTGTATTTCGCGAGCGCTTCGACGGTCGCCTGCTTGAAGCCGCGGAACTCGATGCCGTCGTAGAAGCGGCCGAGCACCTTGGCGGTGTCCTCTATCGATTCCTTTTTGCCGATCTGGCTGTCGTTCTGGCCGAGGAAGGTGACATGGCCGCCCTCATCCATGACCGCCACTTCAAAGGCGCAGCGGGTGCGGGTCGACGCCTTCTCGAACAGCAGGACGATATTCTTGCCCGCCAGCAGGTCGCCGCGGATGCCGGCGCGCTTTTTCGCCTTGAGGTCGTGCGAGAGGTCGAGCATGTAGCGGATCTCTTCGGGGGTGAAATCTTTAAGCGACAGGAAGCTTCTTCCTTTCAGGTTCACGGCCATGATCTACTCCTTCTTAGTATGGTTGGGTTCAATGAACAAGCCGGGCCGATTATATGGTGCCCACCGGGGAAATCAAATTTTCGGCACGAGTGTTGTCGGGACCAAAAAAAACGGGGAGCCGAAGCCCCCCGTATCGAAATGGGAAAAGTGCGATTTACTGCTGGCTCTTGAACGCGTCGCCGATGGTGCCGAGCCGTTCCGGCACTTCGCCGGTCTTGGCGCGGGCCTCTTCCATGTTGCGGCGGCTCTCGGCATCGCCGATCGCCTTGATGGAAAGGGAGACCTTGCGTTCGGTGTCGCTGACCGACTTGATGATGACCTCGATCTTGTCGCCGATCGAGAACTGTTTGTTCGGGTCTTCGAACTCGCTTTTGTGGACGAGCCCTTCGACCGTCTCGAACACCTTCACGAAGATGCCGAAATCGGTGACCTTGACCACCTCGGCCTCGACCTTGTCGTTCTCTTTGTAGGAATCGCGGAATATCTTCCACGGGTCGTTGGAGAGCTGTTTGAGCCCAAGGCTGAAGCGCTGCTTCTCGGAATCGATATTGAGCACGATCGCCTCGACCTCATCGCCTTTCTTGTAATATTCGCTGGGATGCTTGAGTTTGCGGTCCCACGTGATGTCGCTGGTGCGGACGAGGCCGTCAATACCCTCTTCGACGCCCACGAACAGGCCGAAGTCGGTGATGTTGCGGATGACGCCCTTGACATTGGTGCCCAGCGGATACTTATCCTTGAGCTGTTCCCACGGATTGGGTTCGGTCTGCTTCATGCCGAGGCTGATGCGGCGGTTGTCGACATCGATCTCGAGGATCTTGACCTCGATCTCGTCGCCGATCGCGACCATCTTCGACGGGTGCTTGATGCGGCGGGTCCAGCTCATTTCGCTGATATGAATGAGGCCTTCTATGCCGCGCTCCAGTTCCACGAACGCGCCGTAATCTTCCAGCGCCACGACCTTGCCGCGCACCACTTTGCCCGAATTGTAGCGGGTGGTCGCCTGCTGCCACGGATCGTCCGATATCTGTTTGAGACCGAGGCTGACGCGCTCGGCATCACGGTCGAACTTGAGGACCTTGACCTCGACCTCGTCGCCGATCTTGAACATCTCGGAGGGGTGATTCACGCGGCCCCAGCTCATATCGGTGATATGAAGCAGGCCGTCGATGCCGCCGAGGTCTATGAAGACGCCGTAGTAGGTGATGTTCTTGACCAGACCCTTGACCACCGAGCCTTCCTGAAGCCGTTCGAGGGTCTTGCCCTTGAGCTCTTCGCGCTCTTTTTCAAGCAGGTCGCGGCGGGAGATAACGATATTGCCGCGTTTCTGGTCGTACTTGATGACCTTGAAATCGAAGGTCTTGCCGATGAGTTCCTCGATGTTCTTTATCGGACGGAGCGCCACCTGCGAATTGGGCAGGAACGCCTTGACGCCGATATCGACCTGCAGGCCGCCGTTGACGCGCGACACGATGGTGCCGCGGACCAACTCGCCCGTATCGTACGCTCTGCCGACCGTCTCCCAGATGCGGAGCATGGTCGCTTTCTGACGGGACAGACAGATGTTGCCGCGCTCATCTTCCCAACGGTCGATGACCACTTCCACTTCGTCGCCGATCTTTAGGCTTTTGAGCTCGGCGGGCTCGAACTCGGCGACCTGAATGACGCCGTCCGACTTGCGGCCGACATCGACAAGGATGAAATCACGGCCGACGGCACGAATGACGCCTTTCATGATCTCTTCGCCGGAGAACGATTTCTCACTGGGGAGGAACTCGTTGAGAAGCTCCTCGAAACTCTGGGTCGGGTTCGGGTTGTTGTTGACGTTTGACATACCTAGAATACCTCCTATTTTTTTTGCCGTCTTACGACAGCGGGGGCATTGTAAGGAGAAAGGGCACTCTGTCAAGATATTTTCGGCACTTCCGCCGCCATAAGTTTTTTTGCATTCTGCGGCGGTCACGCTACAGTACGCCGGTCCGTTATTTGGAGGTATCTCATGCGTCGGCTTTTGCTTTTTATCCTTGTTTTATCAATGTTCACGGCATGTTGGCGCGGCCCGATCGTCAGCCAACAGGCAAAACCGCTCCCCCCCTACCCCGAAACGAAGCGCGAGACACTCGTCGAGACGCTCCACGGGACGGCGGTCGCCGACCCCTACCGGTGGCTCGAAAATACCGAAGATCCGGCCGTTTCGGCGTGGACCGAGTCGCAGAACGCCTTCACCATGAAGTATATCGAGGCGCTTCCGCAGTATCCGGTCATCAAACAGCGGCTGACCGAGATATGGAACTTCGACAAGATGCAGCCGCCGGCGGCGCGCAAGGGCAAGCTCTTCTTCCGCAAGACGACGGGGCTTCAGAACCAGCCGGTCCTCTATCTGCGCGACAACGGCGCCGACACGGCGTTGGTCGATCCCAATACGCTATCAAAGGAAGGGACCACCGCGATGGACTGGTGGTACGCCTCGCCGACCGGCAAGTATATCGCCTACGGCCTGTCGGAGAACGGTTCTGAGCAGTCGGTGCTTCACCTCTACGATGTCGCGGCGAAGAAGGATATTGACACCCCCATCACTGGCTGTCGCTACGCATCGGTGAGCTTTCTGCCCGATGAAACAGGCTTTTTCTACTCCCGCAAGCTCGACGGCGCGAACCCCGCCGAGATAGATGTCGACCAGTCGGTGCGTTTCCACCGCATCGGCGACGATCCTGAGAAAGATACCGTCATCGCCAAGGCGACGCTCAAGGAAGGGATCATCGTATCGACGCTCGGCGAGGATGGCCGGTGGCTCCTCATCGCCGAATATCAGGGCTCGTCGGGGAAGGCGCGGCTCGATCTCTACGACGCGCAGAATAAGAGTATCCGCCCGGTGGTCGACAACTTCGACAATATCTGGGAGGGGATGGTCTTCCGCGGTAAACTCTACCTCAAGACCGACAAGGACGGCGCGCTCAACTGGAAGATCGTCCGGGTCGACGCCGCCACCCTCGCGTGGGAGGAATTCATCCCGGCGCACGAAAAGGATGTCATGGAGACGGTGGTCGTCACCGGCGACCATATCGCGGTGAACTATCTGCACGATGTCGCCTCGCAGGTGGCGATATTCGATCTGACCGGCAAGCGGGTGGCGACACTCACCCTCCCGGCGCTCGGGTCGGTCCACGGCCTTGAAGGGGCGCCCGGCGAACAGGAACTGTACCTGAGCTTCTCCAGCTACGGTTATCCCCCGGCGATACTGCGCTGGACCCCGGCCGACGGCATCAAAGAATTCTTCCGCGCCAATGTCCCGGTCGACCCGTCGGCCGTCGAGACGATGCAGGTCTTCTACCCCGCCGCCGACGGCACCAAGATACCGATGTTCATCGTTCATAAAAAAGGATTGGAAAAGAACGGGATGAACCCGACGGCGCTGGTCGGCTACGGCGGCTTCAATGTCAGCTACCCGCTCCATTTCTCGCCCGCCAACTGGGCGTGGGTGGAACGGGGCGGCGTGCTGGCGGTCGCCAATATCCGCGGCGGCGGCGAATACGGCGAGGCGTGGCATCGCGCCGGTATGCTGGATAAGAAAGAGACCTGCTTTAACGACTTCGCCGACGCGATGCGCTGGCTCATCGCCGAGAAGTACGCGAGCCCCGCAACGCTCGGCATCATGGGCGGCAGTAACGGCGGCCTCCTCACCGGAGCGCTCATCACCCGCGAACCGCAGCTCTTCAAAGCGGCGCTCTCGGCGGTGCCGCTCCTCGACATGCTGCGGTTCCACAAGTTCCTCATCGGCCGCTACTGGGTCAGCGAATACGGCTCGGCCGACGACCCGGAGCAGTTCAAGTGGCTCTACCGCTACTCCCCCTACCATCAGGTGAAACAGGGGACGCGCTATCCCGCGGTGCTCCTCACCGCCGGCGAGTCCGATTCACGCGTTCATCCGCTCCACGCCAAGAAAATGGCGGCACTGCTCCAGTGGGCCAATACTTCACACGACCCGATACTGCTCTTCGTCGAGACCAAGGCGGGCCACGGTCAGGGGAAAGGGACCGACGCCCGCATAGCAGAGGCGGCAATGGAGTGGGCCTTCTTCATGGATCAGTTGGGGATGAAATAACCGTTTAGAATTTGTACCCTTTCGGGACCACGACGAGTCCTTCGTTGGTCACGGTGAATCCGCGCGCCTTATCCTGTTCCGGATCGTAACCGATCTCGGTGTCGTTCGGTATCGTCACATTCTTATCGATGATGGCGTTGCGGATGCGGCAGTAACGCCCGATATTGGTGTTGTTCAGGACGATGCTGTTCTCGACCAGCGAATAGGAATTGACGCGGACGCCGGGTGAGAGGATGGTGCGGTCTATCCGGCCGCCGGAGATGATACAGCCGACCGAGACCATTGAGTCGGTGGCGAGACCGACGCGCTGATTGGCCTGATCGGCGAAAACGAACTTTGCCGACGGCATATTGACATCGGGGAAGCCGAAGATGGGCCAGTTGCGGTTGTAGAGGTTGACCGCCGGACTGACCGACACCAGTTCCATGTGGCTCTCCCAGTAGCTCCAGATGGTGCCGACATCGCGCCAGTAAGGCTTCTCGAACTGGTCGCTGTCGGGAAGCCGTATCTTATTGGAGAGGTAGTCGTAGATGTAGACCTTCTTCTTGGGGTAGAGCGCCGGGATGACATTCTTGCCGAAATCGTGGGCGGTATCCTTTTCGGCGTCATCGGTGACCGCCTGTGCAAGAATATCGCGCTTGAAGATGTAGTTCCCCATGCTGGCCAGCGCCAGATCGGGATTGCCGGGAATGCTTTTCGGTTTCTTCGGTTTCTCCTCGAACCCGATCATCCGCCAGTTCTCGTCCACCTCGATGACGCCGAAGTCCGACGCCTCTTTGAGCGGCACCGGGATGGCGGCGATGGTCATGTCGGCTTCCTTGTGCATGTGGAAGGCGAACATCTGCGACACATCCATCTTGTAGATATGGTCGCCCGAGAAGACGAATACATGCTCGGGCCGTTCGTCGCGGATGATGTTGAGATTCTGGAATATCGCGTCGGCCGAGCCGAGATACCAGTTGTCGCCGGTCCGCTGTTGCGCCGGGACCGTTTCGACATACTGGTTGAACTGCATGGAGAGTCCCCAGTTGCGGGCGATGTGCTGGTTGAGCGAGTTCGACATGAACTGCGTCAGCACCTTTATCTGCATGTAGCCGCTGTTGACGAAGTTCGACAGGACGAAATCGATGATGCGGTAGATGCCGCCGAAGGGCACCGCGGGCTTGGCCCGTTCGGTAGTGAGCGGCATCAGGCGGCTTCCCTGACCGCCCGCGAGTACCATGACCAGCGTTTTGGACATACGAGTTCCCCTATTTCAGATATTCGTTGAGTTTCCCTTCGATGAGCGCCCGTATCTCGTTCAACCGCTTCTCGGTCTCTGCCTCGAACCGCATGACGATGACATTCTGCGTGTTGGAGGGGCGCAGGAGTCCCCAGCCGTCGGCGAAGGTGATGCGCGCCCCGTCGATGTCGTTCACATCAAGCCCCTGCTTCTTGAAGTATTCGACGGTCCGGGCGACCACCGGGAACTTCTTCTCCTCGTCAACCTCGAAACGGATCTCCGGGGTGCTCACCGTCTTCGGGATGCCGTCGAGGAGCCGCCGCACATCGAGATCGTCGCGTTCGGATAGTATCTCAAGGAGCCGGAACATGCTGTAGATCGCGCAGTCGTAACCGAAGAAGCGGTGCTTGAAGAAGATGTGGCCGCTCATCTCGCCGCCCATCGCCGCGCCGACCTCCTTCATCTTCGCCTTGATGAGCGAATGGCCCGCCTTCCACATGATCCCTTTGCCGCCGCGCGCCTTGATGTCGTCGTAGAGCGTCTTGCTGCATTTGACCTCGGCGACGATGGTGGCGCCGGGAACCTCTTTGAGTATCTGCCGCGCGAATATGGTCAGTATCTGGTCGCCCCAGATGACCTCCCCCTGCGAATCGACCAGACCGATGCGGTCGGCGTCGCCGTCAAAGCCGATGCCGACATGGGCATGTTCCTTCTTCGTGGTCTTGATGAGCTCCTGAATGTATTCGACCACCGTCGGATCGGGATGGTGGTTTGGGAAGGTGCCGTCGGGCGTCTCGAAGAGCGATATGACATTGATCCCCATCTTCCGGAGTATCGGCACCGCCACGAAGCCGCCCACGCCGTTGCCCGCGTCGACCACTATCTTGAGCCGGCCGGGGTTCTTGATGTGGATGTTCTTGAGGATGTATGCCTCGAAGTCGGGAATGATGTTGTAGTCGCCGGCCGCGCCCTTCTTGGCCGCCGAGATGAAGTCGTCCTTCTCGATGATGTCGGCTATCGCCTGTATCCCGTCGCCGTAGACCGGCAGGTCGCCGAGGCTGATCTTGAAGCCGTTGTATTCGGGCGGGTTGTGCGACCCGGTGATCATGATGTTCCCCTGAACCGGCAGAGTGAAGAGCGAGAAGTACGACAGCCCGGTCGGCACCATGCCGACGAATACCGTGTCGATGCCCGATTCGTTGAAGCCGCGGATGAGCTGCTTGGCAAAGCCGGGCGACGAAAGCCGCGCATCGTGGCCGATGCTGACGGCGGTGAGTTTGGGATCCTGCTTTTTGAAATAACTCGCACAGCCTTTGGCGAGCGTGTAGGCGAAATCGTCGGTCAGGTCCTTTCCCACGATACCGCGCACATCGTACTGTCTGAAGATCGTCCGGTTGATCCGCATGGTCAATGCCTCCATTATCCGTTCCAGTCGGTGGTTATTATAGCAATGAAAATGAAGAGCGCCAATTTTTCGGAAAATGCAGAAAAAGAAATCTCTGCTGGCGTTTAAGAGAAAATCGCCTCAGCAAAAAATGGCGGGGGTCTTAAACAACAACCTGCTTATCATTTATGCGGATAGACAATCCTGTCAGTCTTGCAGAAAGTGTATCACAAATTTTCTTATCCAGAGCACGCGGAACTTGAATGCTGATGGAGTTCTCCGCGCATTCCAGACCAAAGTCGTTGCCCGAATATACATCTCTATGTTCGGCATATCGATCCCACTCTTGAATGGTATCGCATAAGAACAACAGAAAAGCTATGGGAGCCAGTTTAAAGTTTATTTTTTTCTTGAATCCCAGATATTTCCGATCAATATTGTGCAGAAAGATCGCCGTTGATGCCGAAACAATGCCCGAGTCAAATATTCTCTGGTCATAATCTAACCCATTTATTATGGATCTCTTTTTTGTACCTTTGGGGTTACGCGAATAATATAAAATATCCAACACTTTTAATTGAGCCAGAGCACCTATTAATCCATGATCAACGCGATTGTTCTTCTTCAACCAGTCGCAATATTTTTTTACATCAACATCCAATTCCCAGTCTGAAATCCTTTTTTGGATAAGGTCTTGGGCCGCTCTCTCTGTCGCAGCACTTCCTTTTACATTTGCACGAGGACATAATTTGTCGAGCCCTAATGGATAAATGTCTGTCGCTATCTCTTCCGATGGCACTTGATTATCTCTAATTATTTCATTTATCTTTCGCATAAATGGTGCTGATATGTTGGCAGAAGAGATTTCTAGTGGGTAGCCCAAATCATGCGTCAAACCGGACAATTTCCATACAAATGGATGCCTGTCAAACTTACTGGTTTTGGGTAACTTAAGTTTTTCTATAAAATACATCCCCAAGAGGAATGTATTAAAAGCATGTACCACATGATCTCTAACATATGGTTTTAATTCTTGGATTTTTGGCTCCATATCGGCAAGTTGACCCAAAAAGGATATCACCTCTTGTTTCCCGTGTTTGCTCAAGATTTCTCTCATAATCTTTATAGCCGTCGTCTGACGCTTCTCAAAAGCCGACCGACAGATATTCCCTTCTTCAACAGGGATGGGGTTTGAAAATTCCTTCCAATCTGCCTGATCGATATAAATAGAATAGTCTTCTGACGGAAGCTTTTTCCCCACCACCTTCAAAATTTCTTGATTTATATGCATTTCTCCTTTCCTCCTCCTCATTGTTCTATTTTATCTTGCCTCGGACGCATCTGACACTGGCGCTGCCGTTGCGGTGGGTGGGGCCGACTCCGCCGGCGAAGTTGACGAAGCCCACGCCCCACACACGGCGGGAATCGTCCGATAGCACCGACGAGGACAAGAAGTACTTGCCACCACCTTGCCAAACCCCCTTTTGCCAATAATAATCTTCTTCCGCAGGGCCTTTATTGCCAGCACAGTGACATGAATCGCTATAACAACTGCTTGATAAACAGTTATCGTTGACCTTGCAAGCGTCGGTACCGCTCTGACAGCCAACTATTAGTGTTTTGAGTTCAGATATGCTCGGCAATCGCCAGTCATCGTAGTCGCCGAGAGAAAGATTTTCGCAGTATTTGATGGCGTTCTCATGTTTCATGACGGTCGGCGCACACTCCCGTTGCCAACTGAGGCCGGTCTTGCTGTCAAGCACAACACCATCTTTAATTGCATAGTGGTCTTTCGTTTTCAGTTTTGCAACTACGGTTTTTACTTCCTTCTCTTTAAGACCTAACGGTTCGGTATGTACAAGTTGATTTGTCTGAACAACAATTTCTCTACTACACAGAGGAACCTTAAAGCTACCGGGAGCTTGGCCTATTTTCTTGCCGTCAACAAGAACATCAGCTTCAAGGTCATTGCCCACATTATCTTGAGCCATCACCTTGATCCCTGCTTCCTTCGGTTGCAAGAGAAGGTTCAATTTTTTCAACTCGCCCCGATTGAGGACGAATTTCTCTCCGGTCTGATAGAAACAATTGTGGGAACTGTCCACCTGATGGGGCCCCGGATTGAGTTCTCGCTTCGTTATCGGTGTTTTACCGATATTCTTGCCGTCGAGAATGATATCGATACCGGTATAATTCGCCGTCACCTCAATCCAACCAAAATCTGCTTCAAGATTGGCCTCGACGCGACCACCTTTAACAATGTTGTACCAATTGGCCACAGGAATGTAATTCTCTTTTTGTATCGTTACCTCATGCATCCCCTGAGTCAGCATCTTCGAACACGGCGTTTTCTGACAAAGAATTTTACCGTCAACCATGACCACGGCATCGGCTGGTCTCGATTCGAACTTGACTATGGTTTCTTCGCCCTGTCCTATCTCCCACTCGTCAACCCTTTCTCCCGTTTTGCCGGTCTGAAAAGTTTTTTTCGTCCCTGCGATCTGGTTGACAATGCTCTTTATCGCCTCGGCTAATCCTTTCTCCGTCCCGTCGAAATCGGCCTTTGCTGTTTTGATGGTTGCCTCTTTGGCGAGATCAATTAGCTCGACGGTCAATGTGTAGGTACCGCCGAAAAGAGTCACGATGCCGGTCAGAATGTTATCGGCCGTGAGCGCCTGCCCGAGTTGGACACGGCACGACTGATCGTAGCATTCTTTCCAGCTTTCTTTCTTTTCTCCTTTTATCATCGCCTTTCTCTGCCGGTCCTTTGAGATGAGGACAAACTTGTTGGTCGCGCCGATCTCGCTGCGAAGTGCTTCGGCAGCGTTCTCAAGAAGCGTCTTAGAAAGTTTGCCCGACTTATCGTCGATCTCCATCACCGCCAGTTTGGTCTGCTTGTCCTGAGAATACAGGATAAAGCCGATAGCCATTACCGCAAAAAGAATCAGCGCATTCCGCATGATGTCCCCCGTGTCTTAGAAAGAACGGCTGATTGTAACGAATCGAGGTAAGAAAAACAAGAAATCGTTGTGAAATCGGGCGTTCCGTTGGAGCACCCCTACCTCAGACCTTTTACCGTTTCCCGTAGCGCGGTTTCTTCTCCGCCACCATCGAGGGCTGCGCCGTCGAACTCTTGCGGGGCTTGGGTATGTTGGCCCATTCGATACCGGAGAACTTATCGCGCATTTTTATAAGTTCTTCATGTGTCAGGGAAAGATAGAGCGCCGATAGTTTCTCCTTTATGTCCCGGGCGACCTTGACCGCGTCGAAATTCTTCTTTCCTTTAGTCATGAAGAACCTCCCTCGGACTTCTGATCTCTATCATCGGATACCCCGATTTCAGGTTGATTGCGATGATAACCCATCGGCCGGCGCGTGTCAAGCGGAAACGGGCGGACGCCGTCCGCCCCTGCCCATGCGGCACGCATCCTTCCGGTCCCTTGTCAAAGGGGGCTTGACGGGATTTCAGTGAGAAGATTTTGCCAAATCCCTTTCAAAAGCTATACTACCCCCGGCAATAAACCGACCTCTGTGGAGGAGACCATGAAACGGCTCGTGACCCTGATGCTGGCGATGCTCGTCGCCTGCGGCTGTTCGACCAAACAAAAAGGAGATACCGCTATGGACCAGAGATTCCAGAAACTGCCCCCGATCATCCCGCGGGAGGTGCTCTTCGGCAATCCGGTGAAGGCGGCCGTCCGTCTGTCGCCCGACGGCACGCGGCTGTCGTACCTCGCCCCGAGCCCCGACAAGAATGTGCTTAATATCTGGGTGCGAACGCTCGGTCAGAACGACGACAAGATGGTCACCAAGGACGAATACCGCGGCATCCGCAGCTACGGCTGGGCGTGGAACGACAAGCAGATCGTCTACATTCAGGATACCAACGGCGACGAGAATTTCCACCTCTATGCCGTCGATCTGGCGACGCTCACCACCACCGACCTGACCCCCTTCCCCGGCGTCCGGGCGCAGGGTATCATCAGCGACCGGCACCATCCCGACGAGATATACATCGGCCTCAACAAGCGCACCCCCGAGGTCTTCGACATGTATAAACTCAACCTCGCGACGGGCGTTCTCACGCTCGACGCCGAGAATCCGGGCGATGTCGAAGGGTGGGTCACCGACCGCAACTTCGTCATCCGCGCCGCCGTCGCTTCGAACTTGGAGACGGCCGATACCATCCTCCGCATCCGCGACTCCAAAGAGGGCCCGTGGCGCGACTTCATGGTCGTCCCCTTCGGCGAGGACGGCTCCATCATCGACTTCACCGAGAACAATGCGACGCTCTACATCGAAACCTCGGTCGGCGGCGACACCACGCGGCTCGTCGAATACGACCCGGCGACCGGCAAGGAACTGCGCCTCATCGCCAACAACCCCAAGGCCGATGTCGGCGGCATCATGCTCCACCCCGAGACCAACGCGGTGCAGGCGGTCCGCTTCACCTATCTGCGCGAGGAGTGGCAGGTCTTCGATCCTCTGGTCAAGGCCGACCTCGACATCCTTGAAAAGGTGCGCGAAGGGGACCTCTTCGTCGTCAACCGCGACCGCGCCGACACCAAATGGATCGTCGGCTTTGAGCTCGACAACGCCCCCTACGCCTTCTATATCTACGACCGGGCGGCGAAAAAGGCCGAATTCCTCTTCACCCACCAGCCCGAACTGGAGAAATACAAGCTCGCGACCGTGAAGCCGGTCGTCATCAAATCGCGCGACGGACTCGACCTCGTTTCCTACCTCACCCTGCCGGTCGGCATCGAGCCGAAGGGACTGCCGCTCATCCTCTATGTCCACGGCGGTCCGTGGGCCCGCGACGAATGGGGCTACGACCCCGGCTCGCAGTGGTTCGCCAATCGCGGCTACGCGGTCCTGCAGGTCAACTACCGCGGCTCGACGGGCTTCGGCAAGAACTTCGTGAACGCCGGGAACGGTGAATGGGGCGTGGGGAAGATGCAGCACGACCTCACCGACGCGGTGCAGTGGGCCATCAAAGAAGGTATCGCCGACCCGAAGAAGGTGGCGATCTTCGGCGGCTCCTACGGCGGCTACGCGACGCTCGCCGGGCTCACCTTCACCCCGGAACTCTATGCCTGCGGCGTCGATATCGTCGGGCCGTCGAACCTCCAGACGCTGATGGCCACCATCCCGGCCTACTGGAAGCCGTTCAAGATGCAGATGCTCAAGCGTATCGGCGATGTGGAGAACGATCAGGAGTTCAACAAGAAGATATCGCCCCTCTTCCATGTCGACGCCATCACGGTGCCGCTCATGATCGGGCAGGGTCAGAACGATCCGCGCGTCAAGGTCGCCGAGTCGGACCAGATAGTCGCGGCGATGCGGGCGAAGAAGATCCCGGTCACCTACATTCTCTATCCCGATGAGGGGCATGGGTTCGCGCGGCCCGAGAACCGGATGGATTTCAACGGGCGCGCCGAACAGTTCCTTGCGCAGTGCCTCGGCGGCCGTGCCGAACCGTACCAGAAGAAGGAAGGCACCACCGCGCAGGAGAAGTAATCTTAATTCCTACGGATTCATCTCAAAATCTAATTTCTTGCAGACAAGAGGAATAATACTATCTTTTTTGTATCCGTTTAGCGCGCTCATTGCCATTTTTTGCTCATCTAGGCTGATAAAATCCGTATCGCGCATTTGGGCTTCATCAGCCATACAATATCTTATAACTGCTCTTGCCCAATTAACTTTTTCTTCTGTCCCTTGTGGCAGAGGGAAATTTTCCTCAAGCTCTTTATAGGAAAGTGTACCGGCTCGCAGCGCTTCAAATATTTTTATATTTTTCGTCCTCACAACGGCAAGAAAGCTTACCATGATAAACGGAAACCATTGGGTAGTTGGTGGTGTAACAGCATAGAAAAGAAGTATCGCCCTGTATGAATCCTGAACATCTCGACAAGAAAGGTCCCAAATTCTAGCAAACACTGCTAGTATCAGAAGCATGTCCTTCTGCTCGTAAACCCAGCTATCGATATCTCTTTGGTGCTGCGATGGATTTTTTAATGCAAAAGCGACAAGATTTTCCAAGTTAGATTTATCATAAAGCTTGTCGCAAAATTCACCAATATCGCCTCCATATCTCGAATCGTTCTTCTTGGGCAAACGAATTTCCGCAAAAACGAATTTTTTCAAATACGATTCCGCTATTTCTCTTTCAATACCATACTCTCCACTAATAGACGAAATAAGTTGATTGCGATTCATCGCAAGGAGAAAGATGATGCCATCAACATCAAAGAAATGTTTGATCGTCTCAAGAACCTCAACCGCAAAACGAGGCTTACATCGGTCAAGCTCATCAATAAGAAAAACCAGCTTTCTATCAGGCGCCAAAGATGCTTGCAACGCCCTCTTAAATTCTTTGAGATCATTGTCAATCTTGGCTCTTTGTTCTAGTCGTTGGTCAATGTAACTTTTCGTAAGATCTTTCAGCGCATCGCTCGCGCCATCAAGTGCCTTATTGCCTACACCAGCGGTTGTAGCGGCAATCGCCGCCTGAATACCGACACCCACCGTTGCAGACAATATCTTCTTTGCAGAAACCATCAAAGCTTTTTTCTTTTTACTCAATCCCTTGTTTTTCAAGAATTTAGCTATTTCAGATGTAATGACCATGAGCGCATCATCATTGTAGTCGCTTTGAAAAGCATCCAAGTAGATATAAGAGATTGAATTCTTTTCAAGATGCTCTTGCATCCAGTATTTGCAGAAAGTCGTCTTTCCATCGCCCCAATCGGCATGAAGCGCCAACACAAGGCCATCCTCAACATTCTTTACCAAGTTCGTCAGGTTTTCTGCCAACTGTTTCCGTGGTTCAAAAACAGTGTCTTCGGCAGTGAAAGTAAGCGGTCTTGGTTTAAGTTTCATGGCAGAAAACCCCCGTATTTCATAATCGCAATTTTCAACTCATCACCGTTCCTTGAGCACCATGTCGATGCACATGACGGCGGCGAGGATGAGTTGCCGCGCCGCACTGTCGGGCGCGACCGATTTGGATATCTCCAGCACATAGTTGTCGGCGCTGGTGAACAGCTCCTTGCCGACCCCCGCCCACTTCTTCGACACATGCGCCAGCTCCACGCCCCCCGAAAGAAACCGGAAATCCCACCCCGTCCACGAACCCTTCAGTTCGCACACCGGACTCCCCGACGCATCGACCACCGTGAAGGCGCCGCCGATGGAGAGGAGCTTCTGGTTGAATCCGCCGATGTAAGCGTCCTTCTCGTCGAACACCTGTACCTTCGACAGGAAGATGGAGATACCCCGCGTCACGCGGACCACCTGCTGTCCCTGCGGCGTCCTGACCTGCACATCGAACGGCGTGTAGGTCTTATAATCGGTGAAGCGCAGCATCTTGGTGAAGAACCCCAGATTCTCCTCGCGGCACTCCATCACCATCGCGCCGGTCGCCGGATCGTAGATATCGTAGTTGTTCGCCGCCTTGAATATCCCCGTATGCTCCTTGACCAGAAACAGATCGCGCTTCAGCACATCGAGCATGGCAACCCCCTAAAAGAATATTATTTACTGGTCTACAGTAGCGCTT
>CAYPQK010000021.1:24006-34423 GCA_964412895.1 uncultured Spirochaetales bacterium | reverse complement strand
TTTAGTAACGGTCGGAAGCCGCAGGGCTTTTCGATATTGTGGAAAAAGAATTCTTGAGAAAAGATATACTTGCCCGGCGCCGGGTCTTGAGCGCGGCCGAAGTGTCCGAAAGGAGTCGTCTCATCGTTGCCCACATCATGGCGAGCGACCTGTTCCGCGCCGCGATCCGCATCGCCCTCTATCACCCCTACCGGAACGAGGCCGACCTGCTGGCGCTGTTGGGAACACCCGGAAAAGATTTCTGTTTTCCCCGGGTGACCGAAGGGTCGAAGGTACTTGCCTTCCACCGGATCGGCGCGGTCGACGAACTGACGACCGGTTTCAAGGGGATACGGGAACCGGCGGCTACCGCGCCGCGTCATCTGCCGGGGGATATCGACCTCTTTCTCGTACCGGGGGTCGCCTTTTCGCGCGCGGGGGAACGGATCGGCTACGGCGGCGGCTATTACGATGCGACGCTCCGTCAGCGGCGTACCGACGCCCGGGCGGTCGGCATCGGATTCGACCTGCAGATAACCGATGCGGGATTTTCAGATCCATGGGATACCAAAATAGACGGATTCGTCACCGAATCCGGGATGATGTTCACCAACACGAACTGAAAGGAGACCACAGTGGACGCGACTACCATTCTTATGTTACTGGTCGGCCTGGTCCTCGGAGCGGCATTTTGCTATATGGCGCTTAACCTCATCTTCAAGACGAGGACCGAGAAATGGCGTAAGGAGGCCGAAGAGGCCCACTCGAAAGCCGACAAGATCATCAAAGGGGCCGAACTGAAAGGGCAGGAGATCCTGCTCGAGGGCCGCAAGGAGACCGAACGACAGAAGAACGACCTCTTGCGCGAGTTCAAGGAGCGGGAGAAACGGCTCAACAAGAAAGAGGAACAGCTCGATTCGCGCGACGAGATGCTCGTGAACAAGGAAAAAGACCTCAAAAATGTCGAAAAGAAACAGGTCGATACCGAGAAGTTCCTTGACACCAAGTCGAAGGACATCGACGCGATGCGCGAGAACATCAAACTCGAACTTGAGCGGGTCGCCGGGATGACGCAGGAAGAGGCGATCAACAGCCTCGTCCAGAAGATAGAGGACGAAGCGAAGCATCAGGCGGCCAAGAAGATCAAGATGATAGAGGACGCGACCAACGAAGATTCGGAAAAGATATCGAAGAACATCATCGCCACCGCCATCCAGCGCTACGCCGGTGAGTATGTGGCGACCGGCACCGTGACCACCGTCACCCTGCCCAGCGACGAGATGAAGGGACGCATCATCGGCCGCGAGGGGCGCAACATCCGCGCCATCGAAGCGACCACCGGCAGCGATCTCATCATCGACGACACCCCGGAAGCGGTCGTCATCAGCGACTTCAATCCGGTCCGCCGCGAGATCACCCGCATCACCCTCGAACGGCTCATCGCCGACGGCCGTATCCATCCCGGCCGTATCGAAGAACTCTTCGCCGCCGCCACCAAAGAGGTGTGGAAGGGTATCAAGGAGGCGGGCGAACAGGCGCTGTTCGACCTCGGCATCCACAAGATGCACCCGGAACTCGTGCTCCTCATCGGCCGGCTCAAATACCGCACCAGCTACGGCCAGAACATGTGGAAACACTCGGTCGAGTCGGGCTTCTTCGCCGGCATGATAGCGGCCGAGATGAACTACAATATCAAGATGGCGCGCCGCGCCGGCCTGCTGCACGATATCGGCAAGGCGGTCGACCACGAACAGGAAGGCTCACACGCCTCTCTGGGTGCGCGGCTTGCCGAGAAGTACGGCGAGGCGGCGAAGATCGTCACCTCCATCGAAGCGCATCATAATGAGATCAAGCCCGAATCGGTGCTCGATATGATCATCATGGCGGCCGACGCCCTCTCCGGCGCCCGTCCCGGCGCTCGCCGCGAGATGAGCGATTCCTATGTCCAGCGGCTGACCGATCTCGAGAACATCGCCAACGCCTTCCCCGGGGTCGACAAGACCTTCGCCATTCAGGCGGGGCGCGAACTGCGCGTCATGGTCGACGCGTCGAAGGTGCGCGACGAGGATGCCTATGTCATGGCCAACGATATCTCCAAGAAGATAGAGGCCGATCTGACCTATCCGGGCCAGATCAAGGTCGTCGTCATCCGAGAAACGCGCGTCGTCGCGATGGCGCAGTAGTTCCATAATGATTCCGCGACTCGCAGTCGGTATGCAGAGCAAGGCGCAAATGACGCAGACAACGAAAATGTACAACTCGTACATTGAGGCAGTCGAGGAATGGCAACGAAGCTATGTGACTGAATGGGAGTCGCCATGTTCCGCGTTTTAATGTTGGGCGATGTCATCGGTCGCCCCGGACGGAAGATGCTCCTGCGTCTCCTTCCCGGCTACCTCCAGCGGCACGGCATTTCGTTCGTCATCGCCAACGGCGAGAACTCGTCGGGCGGCATGGGGATACAGCGCGACGCTATGGACGATCTGTTCACCGCCGGTGTCGATGTCATCACCACCGGCAACCATGTCTGGCACCGCAAGGAGGTCCACGAACTCCTGAAAAAGGAGCCGCGTCTCCTGCGCCCCGCCAACTATCCCGCCCGTCTGCCGGGTCTCGGCCGCGTCGTGGTGGAGAAGGGGGGCGTGAAGGTGGGGGTGCTCAACCTCCTCGGCCGCGTCTTCATGGAACCGATGGATAATCCCTTTGAGGTCGTGGAGCGCGAACTGACGCTGCTGCGCGAAGCGGGGGCGCAGATCGTCGTGGTCGATTTCCACGCCGAAGCGACCGCCGAGAAGGAGGCGATGGCCTTTCATCTCAACGGCCGCGTCTCGCTCCTCGCCGGGACCCACACCCATGTGCAGACCTCGGATGAGAAGATATTCCCCGGCGGGATGGGCTACATCACCGATCTGGGGCGGTGCGGATCGTTCTTCTCGGTGCTCGGCGTCGAGTATCCGGCGAGTCTGGAAGGGTTTCTTACCTGCACCGGCAAAAAATTCACTCCGGCGAAGGATTCACTTATGATGGAAGGCGTTATCGCCGATATCGACCCGGTGATGGGCCGGGCGGTGCGGATCGAACGGATTCGGGAACAAGCGGAGGCGCATGATGAGTGACGAACGGGTACGCCACGAACTGGATCAGCTGAAGGCGGGCATCATCGATCTCTACACCGAGGAGGATCTGGTCAAGAAGATGACCCGGTTCCACCGCGAGGGAAAGCCGATGGTCGTCAAGGCGGGCTTCGATCCCACCTCCAGCGACATCCATCTCGGTCACACGGTGCTGATGAACAAGATGCGCCAGTTTCAGGATATGGGACACCGCGTTGCCTATGTCGTCGGCGATGCCACCGCGATGATCGGCGATCCGACCGGCCGCAACAAGACCCGTAAAGTACTTACCCGCGACGAGATACTGGAGCACGCCAAGACCTACGCGACGCAGGCATTCAAGATACTCGATCCGCAGAAGACCGAGATGGTCTTCAACTCGACGTGGCTGTTCAAGCTCGACTTCATCAAGCTGATCGATCTCACCTCGAAATACAATGTCGCCCGGATGCTCGAACGGGAGGATTTCAAGAACCGTTTCAAGAGCGGCGATTCGATATCGGTCCACGAATTCCTCTATCCGCTCGCGCAAGGCTACGACTCGGTTGCCCTCAAGTCCGATGTGGAACTCGGCGGCACCGATCAGATATTCAACCTGCTGGTCGGACGCAAACTGCAGGCCGACTACGGGCAGGAGCCGCAGGTCGTGATGACGGTTCCGCTGCTGGTCGGACTCGACGGCACGCAGAAGATGTCGAAGTCCTACGGCAACTACATCGGCGTCACCGAACCGGCCGACAGTATGTTCGCGAAGGTGATGTCGATATCGGACGACCTGATGTGGAGCTACTACGAACTGCTCACCACCGTCCCGGTCGAAGAGATCGCGGCGATGAAGAGCGGCATACAGAACGACACGGTCCATCCGCGCGACTGCAAGGTCAATCTCGCGCTCTTCATCACGGCGCGGTTCCACGGCGAACCGGCGGCGCGCGAGGCGAAGGAGAACTTCTACCGCGATGTGCCGTCGAATCTCGCCGAGTACTCGGTCACGCTGCCGGAAGGCGGGATGCCGCTCATCGATCTCATCGCGCAACTCGGCTTCACCGAAAGCAAAGGCGATGCGCGCCGCATGCTTCAGCAGGGCGGCGTCTACATTGACGCGCAGAAGGTGACCGATGCGGCGCTCAAGATAACCGCGAAAGATTCCTTTGTCCTCAAGGCGGGCAAGAAAAAGATCGGCCGAGTGAATTTCAACTAGACATTAATATAGAGTTGCCTTTAAAAACAGAACAAGGGACCGTTGCTTTGTTATTTAGGGGACAATCATGATTGTTGGGCTACCAACAGCTGAGGATTTCTACACATCTGGAAAACAGTTGTTGGATTTTGCGTGGGATGTGAGCGCGAAATTGCTTCAAGATTTGGATGAAGTTAAAGTTTTGATTGATTCTGAGGATATTTCTGACGAATACTGGGCTGCCGCAAAAGGTCGTTTGACCACAGCTCTCTCTATTACTCAACAAGGCGTTGAATTTATACTGAAAGGAAAAATCGTTGCGATATCGCCATTTCTCTTACTAGCCGATGCGCCCTCGAAATGGCCGTCACCCTACACAAGCGATTCAATTAAATTCTCTGATTTCCGAACGATTGATGCTCAAGACCTCATCCGAGTAATTGATACTTTCTCTTCAGACAAGTTATCGCCAGCGTTTGTCAACAACTTTCATCTTCTACGTGAGAAACGCAATAAGATCATGCATTCAGTTGATAAAGATCTTGCAGTAAATGTGACCGAGGTGATAGATTCTATTCTTTTCATGCACAAGAATCTATTTCCTACGGAGAACTGGCCCAACCTCAGGGTCAAGTTTCTTGAAAAAACTCCTGTTGCAGAGCTTGGAGCGAATGAATACGCAATTAATTCTGCGTGCGGGGAAATCTCCCTTGTAATTGATTTGCTTCCTCCAGCAAGGGTGAAAATGTTTTTTGGTATCGACAAGAAACAGAAACGATATTTTTGCCCTGAGTGTTTAGCTAATGCTAACAATGATGTGGATTTTGAGTACAAATTAGCCGTGCTAAAACCAAAGTCGCCTACCTCCGTTAATCTTTACTGTCCAGTATGCAACGCTACCCACATGGTTATTCGGAGCGATTGCGAAAACTGCTCTGGAAATGTTCAAAGTAACGATGGTCGTTGTCTTACATGCGGAAATTATTGTTAAATAAATAACATGCAACAAATTCCGCCAGAAGTCGAGAAGCGCGCCGCGCGAGTCACGGCGGACCCCAGCACATATATAGCATGTATGAGCATTATTAAGGCTCGCCTATTCACCATCCAGAAGTTGCTTAACAATGAGATTCTTATCCCCTACAGTATGTTGCGAATCGAAACCATCTATTTGCAGTTTCGATTGTTGATAGAGATGCTTTATCTGTCGATGATAGCTACGAGAAAACAAAAATATGCAAATAGTTGGCCACGATCTGAGAAGGAGTATCAGCCATCGGAAATAAGGAAGTATCTTGGCAACAATCTCGACGAACATTTTCCTTATGCGCTCCCACATCTCAACGGCAATGAGGCGGGAAAACCGATATCAGAGCCTTTTACGCGACCTGTGAATGAAGCACAGGTGTACGATTTTTTCAATACCTGTCATCAATATCTGCATGAACCGAACCCGTACAAAAAAAAATGGGTGACCCGCGAGGCCGAGTGTCCGCGTCTTGCCCAAGAGGCGGCCTTATTTCATCAGAAGTTGTGGGCGTTGCTTGCGAATCATTATCGCACTACTGAACTCGATGACGGTGAGAAGGTGGGCATGATTTGTTTCCTCGGGTCCGAGAAGGAACAAGTTGTCGTCCAATATCTACTATCGGATGGGAAAGAAAACAAAGCCGCAACTCGTTGAGAATCGTTCTGTTCACCCGCAGCGCGGGGTGCGATGATCGCAATACATTATCACAGATACAACTTTTTAAGGAACGCATCGCGCGCCGCAATTTCATACCCTCATTTTTGGTCATGAAATAACATTAGTAAAAACAAGGCATTTTAACGATTCTGACTAAAACGCAAGGGTTTGCAAAATAGTCAAGACTTTTCTGCAAAGTCGTGCATTTTAGTCATGTCGGTGAATCTTGTTCCGGTCACCCGCAGCGCGGGGTGCGGTGATCGCAGGTGCCGCAGGTCTCCGGGGTGCAGGGTTCGACATGGATCGTCACCTCGGTCTTCGGCAGTTTCGCCTCGATATCCTTCTCTATCTCATCGCAGATGCGGTGTGATTCCTCGACCGTCATATACTTCGGCAGTTCAAGGTGCAGATCGACATAGCGGACATTACCGGCGTTCCGGCTCCGCATCTCGTGGAACCCGATGCAGGAATCGTGGTGACGCTGTATCGCCTCATGGATCGATGCTATCTCGCCGTCCGATAACCGTTTGTCGACCAGCGGGTTGACCGACTTCATCAGCATCTCGTAGGACTCATAGAGGATGAGGCAGGCGACCGCAATGGCGACCAGTGGATCGAGCAGGTGTATGTCGGTGATCCACAGGAGGAGCAGTCCCAGTGCGACGCCGGCTGAGGTGTAGACATCGGTTTTGAGGTGCAGAGCGTCGGCCTCGAGCGCGAGCGAGCCGCCGCACTCCTTCGCCGTTTTGTAGAGCCGCCGCGAGACAAGGGTGTTGACCACCGCCGATATCGCCATCACCACCACGCCGGCGATAGGGAATTCTATCTCGGTGCCCGACAGCATCTTCATGACCGCCTCGTAGATGATGAAACCGGCGGCGACGAATATGAGTATCGCCTCTATCATCCCCGAGATGCCCTCTATCTTGCCGTGACCGTAGGGATGGTCGTCGTCGGGCGGCGTATCGGATATGCGGACGCTGAAGAAGGCGATGACCGCCGCGACGAGGTCGAACAGCGAGTGTATCGCCTCCGATATGATGCTCACCGAACCGGTAAGGATGCCGGTCGCGAATTTTATGGTGATGAGGAACGAGTTGCTGAGTATCGACAACCGGGCCGTCGCCGTTTTCTGATTCATCTCACCGGGCCTCGCCGCGTGGTGTAGAGACAAAGCCTAAGGCCGTCGGGATGAAAAAGCAAATTTTGGAGAGGTGTTTTTCTGTTAAAAAGCGTTCCAGAGCTGGTCGAGGATGAGGTCGCGCTCCGGTACGAGGTATGCCTTTTTCTGCGAATCGAGGACGAGCGTCACGAGGTAAAGTCTGCCGCTTTTGCCGCGGATGATGCCCGATACCGCCGCGACGAAGCCGAGACTGCCGGTCTTGAGGCGCGCCGCGTGCTTGTAGTCGGCCTTTATCTTCTTCATGGTGCCCTCTTCGCCCGCCACCGGGAGCGTCGCGAAGAAATCGGGCATCGCGAAGGCGGCGCCGTATTCCTTTTTCAGCAGTTCGATGATGAAGCCGGGGGTCGTCAGGTTCTGTTCGATGGTGCCCAGACCGCAGGCGTTGATGATGGTCGGCTCGATGCCGGTCAGTTCCTTCGCGTACTGTTTGAGTATCGCAAGTCCCGCGCGGTGGTCCTTCTTCTTCTCGAGTCCGAGGGTGTACATGATGGAGTCGGCGATGAAGTTGGTCGACCAGCGGTTCATGTAGGTGAGAACGAGGAACAGTTCGCGGCTTTCGTGAGTGTAACGAATGCCGTCGGCGGCGTCGAAGAGCGAATCGTCGAGATGCGCCCGTTCCGGTATCACCTCCTTCGCTTGGAACATGAAGTACATGAGCAGGTCGGTGTAGTGGCGGAGCGGGTCCCATATCTTCCGCTCCTTGCGGACCCCGTCGGTCAGCTCCTCGCCGATGGTCCCCGAGACGGTGAGTTTCGTCCGGCCGTTATCGTTCTCCGACTTGATGTCGACCGTCTTCGCCCTTCCCTTGACCGTCATCACCTCGCCCGCGAGGGTGAAGTGTTTTCCCGGCGTCGATATGAAGACCTGCGCCTTCTCTCCCGCTTTGGCCGGGATGAAGACCAGTTCGACCGAGTTGTAGTTGAGCGCGAAGGGCGACAGATAGGCGTTGTAGGCGCGACCGGTGCCGTCGTTCCCTTCCATCGGGATACAGCCTTTCTCGCCGTAGGCATAGTCGTCGGCGGTGACCCGCGCGATGTATTTGACGCCGCGGTTCTTGAGTTCGTTGGCCACCAGCCACAGCTCCTCCATCACCATCGTCGGATCGCCCAGCGTCTTCATGTAGAGGGTGGCGGTCTCGGGTTTGTAGAAGAAACGGGTCTTGAAGGTATAGTTGCGGCCGAGATGTTTGAGCGCCGCGCCGGTGGTGATGAGCTTCACGTTCGACGCGTAGGGGAACTCCTTGTCGCGGTTGTGGGCGAACACCTCTTTCTTCGCCGCGATATCGTAGAGCACTACGCCGGCATCTTCGGGCGCGACGATGCCGAAGTCGAGCGCGAAGGGCGTTTTGGGCAGTGGTTCGGCGGCAGTAAGGATAACGAAGGAAAGTGTCAGCGTGAGGAGAAGGAGCGGTCTCATCCGACGGCGTTCCGGACCATCCGGTGTTCGACGATCCACCGCTTTATCTTGGAAACGATCATGTCGACCGCGACGACATTCTCCCCGCCCTCGGGAAGGACGAGGTCGGCCCATTTTTTCGACGGCTCGACGAACTGGGCGTGCATCGGTTTGACCGAGTCGTAGTACTGTTTGCGTATCTGTTCGAACTTCCGGCCGCGCACCTCGATGTCGCGGCGGATGCGGCGGAAAGCGCGGATGTCGGGGTCGGTGTCGATGAAGAGTTTGATGTCGAGCAGGTCGCGTATCTCTTTGCGGTGGAAGGTGAGGATCCCCTCGACGATGATGATGTCGGCCGGTTCGATGCGGTCGAAATCCTTGCGGCGGCCGTGCCGCACAAAGTCGTAGATCGGTTTGTCGATGGTGTTGCCGCCGATGAGCGTCCTGAGCTGACCGGCGAACAGTTCGAAATCTATCGCGTCGGGATGGTCGTAGTTGAGCGCCTCGCGTTCGGTGTCGTTGAGGTGCGAATGGTCCTTGTAGTAGGCGTCCATCTCGACGATGGCGACCGTTTCATCAATGGCCATCGCCGCTTTGATATTGTGGGCGATGGTCGATTTTCCCGATCCGGTCCCGCCGGCTATTCCGATGACGAGCGGCATGACGGCCTCCTTGCGCAGGTTCGCCGAACTATACCCCGCCGGGGAGACATTTTCAATTTTTATTATCGGGGGAGGCGTGTTCGCCGAAGGTGAAACTGATGCCGATGCCGGCGGTGTGGTAAGGGAAAAAGGCGAACCGGTCGCCCGGATCGCTGAGGACCGGGTGGTGGTAGGAGTATTCGAGGTAAAGCCCCACCAGATCGGTCACCTGCCACTCAAACCCGCCGGTCGCCCGCAGAACGCCGTCGCCGTACCCGGCCCGTGCCGCCTCGGGATCGCCGGTATCTTCACCGAATTCGGGCTTGGGGCGGCCGAAGACCCAGTAGGTATCGTAGCCAAACATCGCGTAGGGGGTGAGACACTCCAGAAAGGTGTAGCTGGCATGAACATGGACCGGCGCGTGGAGTAGCCATGACTCGGGAAGGAACGGATCGACCGCCCCGGCGAACCCGAGCGAGAAAGAGAGGGCGAAGGGATGGTCGGGCGGCATCGCATTGACCTTGGCGTCGATGAGCAGTCCTCCCATGTAAAACGAGGATATGCCCAGATCGACCCGCTCATGCAGGCCGACCCGCACCCCGATGTCGCCGGGGAAGGAGAGATAGGTGAGCGGTCGCACGGTACTGCCGAGATAGTGTTCGCCGATGACGAGTCGCACCGTCCCCTCGGGCAGAGTTTTAGCGGTCTGGAGCGATCCGTAGCCGCAGGAGACGAAGATGAGCGCCGCGGCGAGCGCAAGTAAGAACCTAGTACGCATTGGCCGTCTCGAGTGCTTCGACCAGATCGTCGACCGAGTCGTGCTGATCGCAGATGGCGCGGAACTCGTCGTGGGTCAGCGGCGCCGCGTCGAGGGGGCGGCGCACCTCGGCCGATGCCTCGATGAGGAGGTAGTATTTGTGCGGTTTCATCTCTTTGACATCTTCCGGATTCTGTATCTCCGGTTCGTATCCCGGTACCCATTCGGCCGACGCCTTGACCACCTTGACGCCGAGCACCGCCCAGTGACGCACCTCCTCGTTCATTGCATCGTAGAAGACCGGGACGATGACCCGCATGTCGCGGTTGACATCGCTGTCGGCGGTCCACTGCGCCAGCCACGCGGTCGCGGCGGCGCGGCAGTCGGCCTCGGGATGTTCCAGCAGTTCTTCGGGGAGGAGCGCCGGTTTCGACCCGAGGTCGTCGGAGGTGAGGAAATAAAGTCCGTACAGGAGCCGTACC
>CAYPQK010000021.1:0-23996 GCA_964412895.1 uncultured Spirochaetales bacterium | reverse complement strand
CGTTGCGTCAACTCCTCGGCGAGCGTTTCTTCCGGCGAGGAGCCATCCTCGGTCAGCCGGTTGACCGTCGCCATGAATCCGTCGCCGAGCACCCCGGTTAGGTAGGTCGAAAGGAAGCGGTAGGCGCGGGCGTTCCGCAGGTAGAAGGTCGGGAACGGTTCCGACGAGAACTTCGGATAAATATCGACCGGTTCATCGCCTATTCCCGTGGCTTCCGATTTGCCGATCTCAAGTTGTTTGGCGTGGGTCTCGCGGTTCTGTATCATGATGCTTTTGAAGGTCTCAATGAGTTTCTTCTTGTAGGCGGCGGTGAGCATGAAGTGGTCCTGTTCCTCGGCCCGTTCAGGGAGGAGGAGCGTTTCGAGGGCATAGGTCTGGTAGTCGTACCAGCCCGAATGCTCATCGGGAAGCAGGTTCACCGTCCCGTTCTTTATCGCCGATATGAGTTCGTCGAGCAGATCGACCGTGCCGGGCACCCCTTCGGCGCAGAACAGGCCGTCAAAGAAGGTCGTTTCTTTGCTTTTCGACGAGGGGAATAGCGCGAACCGCGGGTTGCAGGCGCTATTGGTGGGGAACAGCAGGTCATGGTTGGCCATGAAGTCGGCGGCGACCGCGCCGATATCGGCAAGCGCTTCGGGGCCGCTGAGGTAGGGGAGCAGGTCGGTCACCGGGTAGTTCGCGAAGGGGTTGGTGAGTCCGGCATAGAGGGCGAGATATTTTTCATAGCGTTCGGCGAGCATCGTATCGCCATTGATGGTAAGGGCGAGCACCGCCGCCTTGCAGAACTCCTCATCGGAATACTGGTGTGGTCCTCCCCATGTCGCCTGATAGTTCTGAAGGAAGCGGTCCTGCTTGAAGACGCGGGCCAGCGTGTCGTTCCATGTGTAGAACCCGATCGGCCGGGAAAAGGTCGGATTGGCGAGGAATGTCTGTACCAACGCATCGGCCTTGCTTTTTACCGTTTCGGGCGCCGTCACCGTATCGTCGGCAAGCATCAGCGCCGCCGCGATATCGGCGGCGGCATCGTCGCGGCAACTCTCGGTCCCGGCCGGAACGGTGAAGGCGAGCGTCGCGGCGAGCAGGTCGCGCAGGAAGCCGAGTTTGGAGTCGGCAACGGCGGTGCTGTACCATTTCCCGGTCTCGACCGCCACTTCGATACTGGCATAAAGACCATCGTTGAAGGGCTTCAGCGCGCCATTGACCGTCTCGAGCGAGGGGAGGAGCGAGGTCTCTTCGTTCTCTTTGCCGGTAAGCGCCGCTATCGCTTCGGCGCGTGAATGGAACAGTTTACCGTCGATATCCTTGTCGCCGTCCTCGGCGAGCGGAATGATGTCGAGTTTCGTGATGGTTTTGCTCTTGTTCATGATTATCGAGGCATGATACCCAAAGGTCTCGATCACCCACTGGTCGGGATCGTACACCGGGTGTTTGTCGGCGAGCGTGTCGTCCTCGATCTTGTTCTTGGTCTCGATCTTCTGGTATTCGGTGACCGACTCCTCGTACCCGACGAGGTCGAGCAGTCCCCCGCCGCACGAAATAAGGAAAAGAAATGGAACACATACGATCAGGCGACGCATGGCGACCCTCCCTGAGAACTGATATGGAACAAACAACCGTATAATAAGATAGACCGAACGGGAAGTCAAATGGTTTCTGGGGGCGGTCGAAGGATCAGCGTTTCTTGCGGTAGCTATCGAGGGCGAGGCGAAGTATCTCCATCGCTTTTTTGGTCTTCTCGACATTGAGGACAAAGGCGATGCGCGCCTCGTTGCGGCCTAGCCCCGGGGTGGCGTAGAAGCCTTCGGCGGGGGCGAGCATGACCGTTTCGTTGTTGACATGGAATTCGGTCAGCATCCAGATGACGAAGTCCTCGGCGTCGGCGACCGGCAGGCGCATCACGATGTAGAAGGCCCCCTTCGGCACCTTGTACTCGACATCGGGGATCTTGGCGAGCCCTTCGAGCACCGCGTCGCGGCGCCGTTTGTATTCGCCGACCATCTTGTCAAAGTAGTCTTTACCCAGCTCGACGGTGGGGACCGCCATCAGCTGGTCTATCGTCGGCGGGCAGAGCCGCGCCTGACCGAAGCAGAGCGCCGCCTGCATCACCGCCTTGTTGCGGCTCACGAACGCGCCGATGCGCGATCCGCAGGCCGAATAGCGCTTCGAGATGCTGTCCATCATCACGACATGTTCGTCCATATCGCGGAAATCGAGAAGACTCGTATGTTTCTCGCCGCTGAAGATGAATTCGCGGTAGACCTCGTCGCCGAAGAGGAACAGGTTGTGCTTCTTGGCGAGATAGGCGAGTTTCCGCAGTTCGTCCTCGCCGTAGAGTTTGCCGGTGGGATTGTTCGGGTTGCAGATCATGATCGCCTTGGTCTTGGGGGTGATGGCCCGCTCGATGATGGCGATGTCGGGCAGTTCCCAGTCATCCTCGAGCCGCGTGGTGATGGGGCGGATGGTCACCGCCGCCTGCGTGGCGAAGCCGTTGTAATTGGTGTAGAACGGTTCGGGGACCAGTATCTCGTCGCCCGGGTCGCAGCAGACGGTCATCCCCATGATGATCGCCTCGGAGCCGCCGTTGGTCACGATGATGTTCTCGCGGCCCAGCTCGATCCCCTGTTTTTTGTAGTACTTGATGAGGGCGTCCTGATATTCGGGGATACCCTGCGACGGGCCGTAGGCGATGACCTTCGAGCCGAGTTTCTTCAGCGCGTCGAACATCGCGGGAGGCGTTTCAATGTCGGGCTGGCCGATGTTGAGCTGATAGACCGACTTGCCGGCGGCGATCGCCTTGTCGGCGTAGGGCTTGAGTTTGCGGATCGGTGAGGGCGGCATCGCGGCGCCGCGTTTTGAGGCGGTTATCATGATTTACTCCGACAACAGTGAATGAACACACCGATTAGATGTAGTCCCCGCAGGCCGAAAAGGCAAGAAATTTCGGCATCGAACACGAGAAAAAAACTTGCAAAGAGTGCCCCGCGCACTATTATGAAAAGCCCGTAATTTCATGTTCTTCAAGGGAGAACGGAAGATGTTCGACAGCAGACTCATCATGGAGCAGAAGGAGCGCGTACTGGCTTCGATGCGGAAACGGAACTTCAAGGATATCGCCCTCATCGAGACGGCGGCCGGCCTGATAGAGAAACGGAAACGGCTCATTACCGAGTCGGAAAGCGCCCGCGCCCAGCAGAACAAACGATCCAAGGATATGCCGCAGGTCATGAAGAGCGGTACCCCCGAAGAGAAAAAGGCGATACAGGATGAGCTGAAAGCGCTCGCCGAGCAGGTCAAGTCGTTCCAGCCGGGCGTGAAAGCGGTCGAGGAGGAACTCGACGCGATGCTTCTCGCGATCCCGAACCTCCTTGCCGACGATGCGCCGGAGGGGGGCGAAGATAACGCCGTGGAGGTGAAACGCTGGGGCGAGAAACCGGTACTGGATTTCCAGCCCAAGGAACACGACGACCTCTGCAAAAAACTGTTCGATCCCGAGCGCGGCGCCAAACTGACCGGCGCCCGGTTCAGCGTCCTGTGGGGACCGCTGGCGACGCTCGAACGGGTCCTCATCCAGTTCATGCTCGATGTCCACACGCGCCATCACGGCTATACCGAGGTCTGGACGCCGTTCATGGTCAACCGCGCCTCGATGACGGCCACCGGACAACTGCCGAAGTTCGAGGAGGACCTGTATAAGACAGCTGAAGAAAATCCGGATGACACCCTTTACCTCATACCGACCGCCGAGGTGCCGGTGACCAACCTTCACCGCGACGAACTCCTGCGCGAAGAGGATATGCCGCTCCGCTACTGTGCCTACACCCCCTGTTTCCGGCGCGAGGCGGGCAGTTACGGTAAGGACACGAAAGGCTACATCCGCCAGCATCAGTTCAATAAAGTGGAACTCGTGAAGTTCACGCGGCCCGAAGAATCGGACGCCGAACTGCTGAAACTCCTCGACGACGCCGAGGATATCCTGCGCCGCCTCGGGCTTCATTACCGCGTGGTGCGGCTCGCCGCGCAGGATCAGGGCTTCTCGTCGTCCAAGACCTTCGACATAGAGGTGTGGCTTCCCGGACAGGGGCGCTACCGCGAGATATCGTCGTGCAGTTCCTTCACCGATTATCAGGCGCGGCGCGGCCAGATCCGTTTCAAACGGACCGGCGGCAAGGCGACCGAACTGGCCCACACGCTCAACGGTTCGGGACTCGCCATCGGCCGGACGCTCATCGCGGTGGTCGAGAACTACCAGCGGGCCGACGGTTCGATCGTCGTGCCCGAAGCGCTCCGTCCCTACATGGGCTGTGAGGTCATCAACCCCGCATGAAGTTGTCTTCCCGGACCCCGTACAACATCGCCTTCGTATTCCTGATGCTGACGGCGCTCTGGGGTATCGTGAGTTTCTTTTCGTACCATATCGCGCCGCTTCCCGAAAAGATGCCGCCGGCGCTTCAGAAGGCGCTCGAAGCCGATTCGCGGCCGGGCGACCGCATCTATCTCGCCGACCAGCGGTTCGATCAATTCGTCGGGAGCCACCCGCAGTTCAATATCTTTCCCGGCACCGGCAAGAACGCGTCGATCGCCGCCGAGGACACCCATTTCTACCTCATCGGCGGCCATTCCCTGCCCGGCCGGTTCTCGGCGCTGGAAGGATTCGACGGTCGCGAGATCGCCTATGCCGACGGCGTCACGCTGTGGCGTTTCGATAAGGCGGGAGCGCCGTTCGCCGAATATCGCGTCTCCGACTCGTTCCCCGAAGGGCTGACGGTCCGTTCGTCGGTCTATCCCGACGGTTCGCCGCGCAGGACCCGGCTTTTCGTGACCGGTACCGAGGTGTGGCAGAATGTGCAGGCGGGGGGCGGTGAATTCGGCAGAAAACCGCGCACGGCCCTTTCGACCCATCCGCTGGGCGGCGCCGATCAGTGGGTCGAACTGACGGTCGATCCGGCGCGCTGGCAGGCGGCCGAAATGGCGTTCGAGTACGGCGTGGCCGATTCGGGCGACTGCAAGGGGGGCTGTCCGCCGGTGAAGATAACGGTGACGCAGGACGAGAAGATCATAACGCTGGAAAGCAAGGACGGCCAGTGGCTGACCGCGCCGCTTGCCGGTTTCGCGGCCGGTCGTCCCGTCACGGTGCGCATCGTCGCCGACAAGGCGGGGAAACGGCACTTCTTCTGCGATATCCTGCTGCGAGTGCCGCTCGCGGGAGGCGCCCGGTGAAACACTTGACGGCGTGGCGCATCGTTATGGCGGTGACCCCGCTCATACTCGCCGGGTTCTATCTGTTCCTTCTGACCTATCAGGCCGAACGGGTCGCCATCACCGATGACGCCCGTTTCTACATGGAAGCGGCGAAGGATTACGGCGACTATCTCGACAACGGCTGGAAGGGGAACAAATACTTCGACAAGAATTTCATCGACCGTTACTGGCGCAACAACCACGAACATCCCTCCTTCGCGAAACTGCTCATGGCGGGCGGCTATCTCATTCACAAGAAGTTCACGGTCTGGCACGAAGCGTTCTCCTACCGCGTCGGCATCAGTTTCCTTGCCGCGATCACGCTGCTGTTCCTGTTCAGTTTCGTGCGTCGCGCCGTGTCGTTCCGCGCCGCGGTCTTCGCCGCGCTCTTCTTCATCTTCCTGCCGCGCACCTTCTTCCATGCCCGCGTGGCGACGCTCGACTTCACCGTTGGGGCGACCTGCTTCATCTTCATCTACTGTTACTGGCGCGGCCTCACCTCGCGTTTCTGGGCGTGGATGACCGGCATCGCCTTCGGATTGGCGCTCGCATCGAAACTCAACGCCCCCTTCATGGTGCTCCCGGTGCTCATTCACTACTGCATCATCAAGTGGGACGATCTCAAGCGGCGGCCGCTCCGAACGATATTCGCGCCGCAGTTCGTATCGATGCTCCTTTTCTCCCTGCCGCTCTTCTTCGCGCTGTGGCCGTGGCTGTGGCACGATACCTTCGCGCGGTTCAAGGAGTATGTCCTGTTCCACCTGCACCATTACGGCATCAGCATGTATTACCTCGGTCAGATATATTCGACGCCCCGCCCGCCGTGGTCGGCCCCCTTCGTGATGATGGTGGTCACGACCCCACTCCTGACGGTGCTGTGCGCCGCGCTCGGTTTCATGCTGTACCGCTGGCGCGGCGATGTCCGGCGCGAGCGTCCGATGCTTCTGGTGGCCCTTGCCGCGTTTGTCGCCGTCGGCACGCTGATGTTCCTGCCGGCGCCCTTCTACAGCGGCGTGAAACTCTTCCAGCCCTTCTTCCCGTTCCTCGCCGTGGCGGCGGGTGTCGGGCTTTGGCGGGTGCTCGACCGCGCGACGATCCTGCCGGTGCGGTGGCGGTTCGCCCCGTTCGGCGTCGTGTTCATCCCGGTCATCCTCTCGATGATCGATCTCAAACACGATAATCTGTCCTACTACAGCGAACTTATCGGCGGGACCAAAGGGGCGGCTAAATACGGCTTCGAGACGCACTACTACGACCTTTTCTACTACGATCTCGCCAAGTATTTCGATCGCGAGCTCAAGAGCTTCTCGCCGGTCGCCTTCGACCCGAACGGCAAGGAATATCCCGCCACCTCCGGCATCCTCAAGCGGTCGAAACTGCTGACGCCGAAGTTCTACTATTCCGACAACAAGGAGACGGCGGCCTACTTCGTATTGACCCACGAATACCGCTGGCGCGAATATCCCGATCTGCTGCGCAAGCACAAATGGCGCAAACCGATCTATGTGCTTAAACGGCAGGGGGTGCCGCTTCTGACCGTCTACAAAAAGGAAGAGCCGCCCGTTCCGGTACGGCCGGTCGCCCCGCTCAAACCGCCCCGGCTGAAGTTGGACGATTGAGGGAACGGAGATAATGCAGACCATCCTCTACCTCGCGGCGGGACTCGCCTTTTTTCTTTACGGTATCGATCTGCTCGGCGCGCTTTTGGGACGGATGGCGGGCGGCCGCCTGCAGGAACGGATAGACCGGCTCGCCTCGACCGACGGGCGCCGCTATCTCTACGGCGCGCTGGCGACCGTCGTTTTCCAGTCGTCGAGCGCCACCACGGTCCTGCTGGTGAGCATGGCATCCGCCGGGCTCGTCACGGCGACCGAGGCATTCTCCTTCACGCTCGGCGCCAACCTCGGCGCGGTATCGACCGGCTGGATAGCGGCGGTGAAGATCACCGTCATCGGCCTGCCGCTGTTCATCGTCGGCGTCATCGGGAAGTTCTTCGCGTCGAACGCGGCGCGGCGCGAATTGTTCGCCTTCTGCATCGGACTCGGGCTCATCCTGTTCGGACTCGATCTCATGTCTCAGGCGATGGAGGCGGTGCGCGACAACGGCGCGGTGACCGGGTTCTTCGCGCGGTTCGATGTCGGCGGCTCGACCGTTGCGATGGTGCTGGCCGCGCTGTCGGGGGTGCTCTTCACCGCGGTCATACAGTCGAGCGGCGCCACGGCGGTCATCGCAATCGCCGGCGCGATGAACGGCATATTCTCGCTCCATCAGGCCTGCGCGCTCGTCCTCGGCGCGACGCTCGGCACCACCGTCACCGCGCTCATCGCGGCGGTGGGCGGCGGCAGCGAAGGGCGGCGGACCGCCGTCATGCATACCCTGCTCAATGTCGTGGGGCTTCTGGGCGGCCTGCTCTTATTCTATCCGCTCGTCTGGGCGGCCGGACAAACGGTCCCGGCGCTCGGCGTGGCGATGGCCGTCGCCCTCTACATGACGCTGCATAAGGTGATCCTCACCGCCGGGATGTTCCCGCTCCGGCGGTCGTTCTCCGAACGGATCATGCGGCTCGTTCCCGACCGGTTCCCCGGCGTCCATCAGCGGCTCGACATCCGGCCGCTTCCCCGCGACGCCACCGACGACGCGGTCCGCACGGAACTGACGCGCCGGATAGATCTCTTCACGCGGTATCTGCGCGATATGTTCGCCTTCTCGCTTATCGTCGCGCTGAAACGGAAGGAGGCGGCGCTGTTCACCAAGATAGAACAGTACGAGCAGATCGTCGATCAGGGGCACAAAAAGCTGGTGCATCTCATCCACGATCAGAATCATCGGCATCAGGAGGAGCTCTGGCTTTTCCTCAAGATGTCGGACGAGGCCGAATCGATGGCCGACCATTTCAAGTCGGTCGCCAAGTACGGCATCCGTCTGCGCGAACGGCAGGCTGAACCGCTGGCGCTCGAACGGCTCCTTATACACACCGCCCACCGCCGCGTCTTCACGCTGTTCGACCGCGTCTGCATCTGCAAGTGCTTCGACTCGGGCGACCTTGCGTTGTGCGACGAGGCGGAGCGCGAACTGCGGCGGCACAAACGCGAACTGATGCTCACCATCACCGGGGAGCATACGCCGCTCGAATCGGACGCGATACTCGAACTTGCCGACATCCTTTCGGAGTACAGCAAGATAAACCATTCGGTCAAGCGCATCCTGCAGGTCAACCTCGATGTCCGCGAAGGCCGCGGCGTGTATCTGTACAAGGGGCCGAAACCGTAAACCACAAAACTTTTGACTCTCTCCCGTTCGTGGATACTATCGGTGCAACGACCTTTCTGATGGAGGATGGACGATGGTTGATGTGAGAAATATTCCCGACATACACTTCTTCTGTGCCGGGGCGAGCGAAGGGAAGACCGAGCTCACCTCGTTCGACGGCGCGCTCATCAGAGCGGGGATAGGCAACACCAACCTGATAAAGATGAGCAGCATCCTGCCGCCGCGCTCCACCGAAGTGAAGCCGGTCGCCATTCCCCCCGGCAGCTTCCTGCCGCTCGCCTACGCTGCCATCACCTCGACCGAACCGGGCGAAACGATATCGGCCGCCGTCGCCATCGCGATACCGGACGATAGGTCGCTCAACGGCGTCATCATGGAGCACCACAACCACGCCCCGCTTGAATATGTCGAGGCCAAGGTCCGCGAGATGGCCGAAGAGGCGATGGAGATGCGCGGCATCAAAAAGTTCACCGTCCACAGCAAAGGGGTCGAGGCGAAAGTGGTCCACGCCGCCACCGCCTTCGCCGCCGTCTGTCTGTGGTATAAGGATCTACAATAAATCCCGTCAAGGCCCCTTTGACAAGGGGCCGGAAGGAATGGGAATGCGCAGCATCAACCGCCTCCCTTGTCAAAGGGAGGCTTACAGAGGGATTTAGTTAGAAGGTTTCGCGATGCAGGCGATGCCCGACTGACCGTCCATCCGGATAACGAGCGGTTTTTCAGCGCGTACATGACGGGCGAACTGTTTCTCGGCGATGAGCGGGAGTGTCGCGAGCCAGTCCCAATCTATCCTATCCTCTTCCGAGTGCGCCCCCACCGTGAAATAGCCGATATTCATCGAGGTGATGTTATGGAAAAAGTGCGACCCGAGCGAGGCGTCTATCGAGAAATCGGTGAGCCCCGCCTCGACGATGACGCGGGTCTGCGATATCGCCGACCAGTCGACCGGCACGCCGAGGAACCGGTCCGATGAGCCCCAGCGTCCCGGCCCGATGAGGATGTAGCGCCGGTTCTCCCCCTTGAGCGCCTTATTGAGCGCCGCGATCTCGGCCGCCATCGCCTCGGTCTTCACGCGGTCGAAACGGTCGGGGCTGATGTAGACGATGTCGGTGACATCCTCGATGATACCGTTGCCCATCCCCTTGGTGGTGTAGAGGAAGAGGTTGGAGCGGTCGAGCGTCGCCGGGTCGATATGGTGATCGGCGGCGTTGCGCACGAGCGGCTTGACCTGTAGCAGATAGAGCGTCGGATCGCCGTTGTCGGCCGCGTCGAGGTCGACGGCGAACTCTATCTCCACCGGCGTCCCGAGGGCGTGCTTCATGATGTCGAGCGTCGTCTGGATGGCGGCGGCGAGCGGCAGCTGTTTGTATTCGAGGATGTAGGAGAAGTCGACGATGCGCGGTCCCATGGTGTGGAGCCCCGGCTTTTTCATGTTCTGCGCGCCGTCGTAGGTCGATACGCACATATCGAGTACGCCGTCCTTTTCGGCCTCCGCGATCTCGGGGCGGACCAGCGTCGCCATCTCGCCGTCGATGAGGTCGACATCGCCTTTCTGCATGTCGAGGGCGTAGAAATAGCGCTGGGAGGCGGTCAGCATATCTTTCAGCGACTGGTTGCGGGCCTTGGGGTACCGCGGGCAGAAGCGGAACACCTGTTCGCCGTCGACCACCGCCTTGCCGAGCCCCACCGCGAGGAGAGCGATCCCGTCATCGGGTTTCATCTTGGCGAAGGGATAGTAGTTGTAAGACTGCGCGACGCCCGAGAGGTGCGGGTAGAAGCGGTCGCCGCGCCGCCGGCCGACCAGTTCCTGAACGATCACCGCCATCTTCTCCTCCTCCATCTCGTACTGCACCGAGTCGAAGTAGGAGCGGGCGAGCGGCGAATAGACCGACGCGAAGACGAGCCGTATCGCGTCCTCCAACTGGCGCAGGCGCACCTCGATGTCGGGGTGGCTGTTGGGGAGGAAGTAGGTTTCGTAGATGCCGGCGAAGGGTTGCGAGAGCGAATCCTCGAACAGCCCCGACGAACGGACCGCGAGCGGCCCGGTCACTTTGCCGAGGAGCGTCCGCAGGCGCTGGCGGATGGAGAGCGATAGCGGCGTCCGCAGGAAGAGCGACTTGACGCCGTCGGCGTCGCCCATCTGGAGCACCCGCTGGTGGCCGATGCCGTCGACGAAGAGGTGGAACTCGTCGGTGCCGATGATGGCGGTGCGTGGCAGGCGGATATTGAGTCCGGGGACGGCGCGGTCGAGTCCGGCGCGGTTGAGGACATATTCGATGAACGACAGGCCGCGTCCCTTGCCGCCCACAGAACCGCTCGCGAGCCGCATGAAGAAGAACCGCTCGGCGAGAAGCGATTCGGCGTAGTTCGCCATGCTTTCGCGGGTCCGCTCTCCCCGCTTTTCGGCGAGTATCGCGATGAGCATCCGGCGGATGCCGGCGATCCCGTCGGGGAACTGTTCGAGGGTGAGTTTGCGCAGGGCGCTGGCGGTCGCCACCTCACCTTTAGCCATGAACCACTGCGAGAAATTGTGCCGCGCGGCGTGGTAGAGGATCGAATCGTCGGGTATCGTCGCGATGAGCGCCTCGAACTCCGACATGTAGCGCGCCTCGATGAGCTTGCGTCCCTGCGCGTCGCGGAAGACGAAACTGCCGAAACCGAGCTGTTCTTCGAAGAAACGGTGGAGTTCCTTGAGGAGCGTCCGCGAGTTCTTGTTGATGAAGGCGGCCCCCGTCTCACGGGCCTTCGCGGCGTTCGATTCGTCGGTCGATTGGAGCAGTATCGGCACCTCGCCCTGCGACCGGAGGAGTTTCGCCAGCTCGATGCCCGCCGCCGGCTCCAGTTTGCCGCCGCGCGGGAATTCGACATCCGATATGACGCAGAGGATATAATCGCGGTAACGGTCGTAGAGGGCTCTTCCTTCTTCCCACGAGGTGGCGAGGAGCACCTTGGGGCGGGCACGCATCCGCAGTATCTTGAAGCGGGCGTCGATATCCTCGCCGGCGATGAGTTTCTGCATATCCTGCATCAGCACGCGGTAGAGTCCCGGCAGATAGCGCGAATAGTAGCGGACCGAATCTTCCACCAGCAGTATCACGCGGGTCGCCGCGATGCGGGTGTCCTCGCCGACATTGCTGGTGTCCTCGACCGATTTTATCATCGCGAGGAAGATGGCGGAATCGCCGTTCCAGACGAATACGCGGTCGACATGTGCCAATTCCTCGGCGGTGTAGGCGTACATGCCGATGTCGCTGTTGTTGTTGAAAAGGAGCAAAAGCGGAAGTTCGGGAACGGCGTCGCGAATATGTTCCGAAAGCTCCAGCGGCATCCGGCGGTCGAGCCCCGTCATGATGATGACCATGTCGTAGCGGCGGTCGCGCAGCGCGGCGGTCGCCTCGTCGGCCGAATGGACCGCAGTGACGCGCGGCGCGGTCGAGAGGTTCAGCTGATAGTATTCGCCGTAGATCTGCTCCATGAGCTGACCTTCGCGCTCGATGATGTAGGCGTCGTAGACCGACGCGACCAGCAATATCTCGCGGACCCGGAACCGCATGATGTCGTGGCAGATGGTCAGGCTCGAGGGGCGCGGGCGGAACATCTCGCGGATGGCGTTCTGGTCGGGCATCTCAGCGCTCCCGCGAGAAGTTGGCGAAATGGAGTTTCGCCAGCTCGGCGAAGATATCGGTCCCGAGGCGCGCGCCGATGGCGGCGATGAGGATATCGGCGTCGGCGCCGGAGCCGCTTTTGAGGGTGAAGGCGCCGCCGAGCGTCTCTTCCGAAAGCCGTTTGAGCGACCGCAGATAGTCGGCCCGCGCGATGACCGAGGCGAGGGCGACGGCGGGATGTGCTTCGGCCCGCGTCCGGAACTCGACCGCCGCGTTGGGGGCGGCGGCGCGGATGGTGGCCACGAGCGCCGGGGCGTCGCTGAACTGATCGACGAGCACTTTTTTCATATCGGGGTGCCGCTCGGCCAGGCCGCCTAGCGCCTTACTGTGGGCCCACGCGAGGAGATGGTTGAGCGTCCGGCCCTTTTTCTTGAAGTCGGCGTAGAGTTCGTTGTAGCGCTTCGGCATGATGCGGACCACCTCGAACCAGCGGCGGTAGGTGCGGTTCAGTTCGTCGGCCGCCGCGAGCACCTCGCCGTCGCTCATCTTCTTGCTGTCGCGCACACCCAGTCCGAGCGCCCCCTGCGAGGCGTCGCACAGGTAGAACGAGGCGGCGACCAGCGGCCCGAAGATGTCCCCTTTGCCCGCCTCGTCGCAACCGGCGAGCGCGTCGGGAGCGAGGAGTCCGAGTATGAGACGGCGCAACCGTTCATTCGGGGTGACGATGCTGAGTCCTTTCTTTTCTGAATGGTAGAGGGCCACGGGGAATTCCTTCTCCCCCGGCAGTATGACGCGGAACGAGATGCCGTAGGGGAGTTCCTTGAAACTTTCGGGAAGCGGGGTCATCAGTTCGGCGACGAGCCGCAGATAGACCTTTTCGACAAATGCGTCGAGTACCGGATCAGGGGAGAATTTCGCCATCGCGGACCGCCTGCGCTATGAGTTCGGAAAGTTCCCGGTATGCCTTCGAAAGCTCCGGAGAAAGCTCTTTAAGGAATGCGGCCTCGGCCTTTATCACGGCGCGGTCGCCGCGCGCCGCGGGGCCGGTGATGCCCGCCGTGCCGTGCCGGCGGACGCCGTCGAGCGAGGTCGCCACGAGCTGATCGAGCAGTTCGCCCGATTCTTCCTCCGGGAAACCTTCGCGCCGGAGCAGTTCGTGAGCCGCCGTATAGAGATATTGGGAGAAATTCCCGGCGAGCACCGCGGCGGTATGGTAGCCGGGGCCGGGCATCGTGGTGCGGTGGATAAAGCGGAACCGGAGGGCGGTCAGAAAGCGGCGGAAATCGGTATCGGCCTTGCCGACCCACAGGCACAGGACGCGTGACAGATCGGTGCCGGGGGTCACCGAGGCGAAGGGATGGAGCAGATGTATCCGACCGCGCCGCAGGGCGATGCCGCCAGCGAAGTGGATGATGCGCAGACCGCTCGGGCTTTTCGGATAGACATCGCGCAGGACCCGTTCGACCTCCGCGTCGGGAAGGGCGAGGAAGAGGCACCCGTTCTTCGGCGGGTCGTTCTCCCATCCGGACGGGAGGACCGCGTACTCTTCACCCTGCCGCTCAAAGTGCCGTGCCAGCGCGCCGCCGACATTGCCGGTACCGGCGATATAGATGGAATAGTCGCGCACGCCGCTGTTCATCGCGTTATCCCGCCATCAGGAAAAAGACATAAAGGCAGTAGCAGACGCAAAGTATCACGCCGTCGCGTTTCCCGAGTCGCCGGTCATGGTGGCGGTATACCAGCGCAAAAAGCACCATCGACGCAAGCGCCGTCACCGACAGGTCGACAATGGTGCCGCTCGAAAAGGGGAGCGGCCGGATGACCGACGAGACGCCGAGTATCAGGAAGATGTTGAAGATGTTCGAACCGACGATATTGCCGATGGCGATGTCGGCGTTCTTCTTGTAGGCGGCCACCATCGAGGTCGCCAGTTCGGGGAGCGAGGTCCCCGCCGCGACGATGGTCAGACCGATGACCCGTTCGGTCATGCCGAAGTAGCGGGCGATCTCGACCGCCGCGTCGACGAGGAACTTGCCGCCGAAGATGAGCATCGTGAGCCCCGCGACTATCATGGCGATGGAGCGCGGCACGCCGTAGACCTGCATGGGCTCACCCTCGTCGGTGCCGGAGCGCGCCGTTTTGAAGGTGTAGCGCAGGAAGTAGGCGAAGAAGAGGAGCAGTATGATGCCGTCGATGCGGCCGAGCGACGCCGGATCGGCGCCGTCGAGCGGCAGCGACAGGAACGATGCGCCCAGCGGGAAGAGGATGAGCGCGGCGATAAGACTCATCGGGATCTCTTTTTTCACGGTGCTTTCCTGCACCGGCAGGCGGCGGATGAGCGCCGAGAGGCCGAGTATGGCGAAGATGTTGAAGATGTTCGATCCGAGCACATTGCCGATGGCGATGTCGGTGGTCCCCTGTATCGCCGAGACGACATTGACCACCAGTTCGGGCATCGAGGTGCCGAAGGCGACCACGGTCAGGCCGATGACGAGGCTCGATATCCCGTAGCGTTTGGCGATGGAGGCGGCGCCATCCACCAACTGCGAGGCGCCGAAGGTGAGCAGGATAAAACCGCCGATGAGCATGAGCAGGGTCATTGAGTGTTCTCCTAGGTGTAGAGTATCAAAGAATACACGGCGTCGATGACGATCACCATGAAGATGGAGACGACGACCGAATCGGTGGTGGCGCGGCCGACGGCGTCGGCGCCGCCGCGGACATGAAGCCCCTGATAGCAGGCGATGGCGAGGATGACCCACGCGAAGGTGAGGCTCTTGATGGCGCCCCAGACGATATCCTTGAGCTTCATGATGTGGATTATCTCGTTGATGAAGGCGCTGTAGGGGACATTGTAGAACCCGGCCACCAGAAGCCCGCCGAAGATACCGGCGAAACAGGCGGCGAGGGTCAGTATCGGCATCGAGAAGGTGAAGGCCCAGAATTTCGGCACCAGCATGAACTTGAGCGGCCGGATGCCCATCGTTTTGAGGGCGTCGACCTCCTCCATCACCACCATCGTGCCGATCTCGGCGGCGATGGCGCTGCCGGTGCGGCCGGCGATGATGATGGCGGTCACGAGCGGGCCCAGTTCGGTGAACATCGCGATGCCGATGAGGGTCGAGATGTAGGACTGGCCGCCCAGTTTCGCCATCTGGATGGCCGCCTGTATCGAAAGGGTCAGCCCGATCAGGAACGAGAGGAGCATCACGATGGGGACCGCCTTGTAACCGATGTAGAGCGCGTTGCGGGTCGTGTCGGACTTCACGATGTGGCGCCGGTCCCAGAGCGACTGCGCCGCGTAGTAGAGCATGTCGACGAAGATGATGCAGAACAGGAACGCCTTGTCCAGCAGAGAGAAGATCGCTTCGCCGAACCGGTCGAGCACGCTGCCGTCCGGGCGGTCGCCCGCCGCCGTTTCGGGACGGCGGTAGAGAATGTCGGCGACGCGGTTCTCCGGCAGTTTCACCTTGCAGGCGCCGCATGCGACAAGCCGCCGGATGAAGGCTTTGGTGGGAGAATCGAGGCGCACCCCTTCAAGATCGAGAACGATCTCCTCCTGCCCCTTGATGTCGTGCAGAACGCGGACCAAGAGGTCGGGATAATTCTCGTAAGTGACCTTTTCGGGTATGCGGTAGATCGTCATGTCGTGCCCAGAAGTCTATCAGCCTGCACCAATCTACGGTATCGCCCGACGAAAGTCAAGGAGTTGGGTATGCGCGGCCGCTAAAGTTTAGCAGCCAAAAGAGAAAGCCATTGCCAAGCGTGATCCACATCAAAAAATCTCGCTCCATATTCTAGGTTGCGCAAATCGTTTGGTAGTAAATAGTCATACTTCTCAAAATCGGTGTTTAAAACACTTTCCGCCAGTTCGGTTGCGGTGGGTCGGGGTTTCTGGATGATGGAGTCAACGGCCTGCCGCAATGAATCAAGGTTCGTGTTTCCAACATCTATTACACCACCAAAACAATAAGCGGAAAGTCCTTCTTTGCAAAGAAGCTTAGTAACTGTATGGGTAAATTTGTCGCCAAGCCATGGAAGAAGATAAATGGTTCTTCCTGATTGTAAAAACATGGTCTTTCCAAGTCCTAAAGAGTGAAAGCAATTAAGCCCTTCATTAAATAGAAGTTTTGCTTCGCTGTTCAAATATACGGGGGTTGCTTTTTGCTGGTACACACGAAACATTTCCTGCCGAACGATGTCATGAATACTTTGTCCGAAGGAGTTAAAATGAGGAGGCTTGCCTCCCACAGCCCGTTTTAAAGTAATAAGTTTTTTTTCCATATAGACAGATAGAACTTCCCAGCGCTTACCCGCAAAAATAACGAGTTGTTCGGGCGATAGAGGCTCGCTGATGGGAATTGTACCTAAAACATGACCTTCGTGTTCTAGGCGATATTCTTCCGGCGTGTTGAATGCAGAATAGAAAGTATAGTGCTCAATCAGCTTTTCCCCTTTGTGGCCCAAAACGATTTGGCCATCTTGCATTTGCGTGATTAGTTCTCGCTCTCCCAATGCTCTTAAGAAAGCGGCATAAAGTGTACGGTCAACCAAAGCGAACGATCCGGATTCACAAAGAAGAGCCCACAGTTGGCTCGCGCGGACACCGCCGTATTGTGCGATAGCGGATAATGTTTGTTGAACAAGCGTGGAAAAATGGTAACGATTAGGAGGAGCCGGTTCGTACCATTTTCCGAGTAACAAATTAATCATGGCGATGCATTGGAAGGTTTCCATGCGTAATTTGTCAAGGAGGTGGCTCTTCGCGGTAATTTCCTCTTCAGGAATAAAAAGACGCAAAACGGCGGCGTCACCTCGACGACCAGAGCGTCCTAATCGTTGCCGTAAACTTGCAACAGAATGGGGCGCTGTTACTTGAGCTATGGAATCGACAGCGCCGATATCTATTCCCAATTCTAAAGTCATAGTACAAACAGCTGTCGTTGGAAACTTCTCTTCCTGTAGTCGGGCTTCCAGGCTTTCGCGTATTTCTTTTGAAAGGCTTCCATGGTGTGGGAAGAATTCATTTGGAACGCCATCCCGCACACATCGATCGGTCAAATCTGCCGAGAGTTGTTCCGTTAACTCCCGGCTGTTAGCGAAAACGAGATGAGATTTTCCCCGAAGAATAGTGTAGAGATCATTCGATATGCGATCATAGGCCGATAACGATCCATCTTTGTTGTCGGCTGGGTTCACATACCCTCTCAATTGGACTTTTAAGTCAGAACGATTGGTTTTTGACTCTATAATCGTGCAGGGGAACTTTTGGTCGGGTCTTAGGTAATGTGCTACTGCTTGCATTTCGCCTAGAGTAGCGCTGAGGGCGATTCTTGGAATTGTTCGCTGAAGTAGAAACTCCAAACGACGCATAAGCGACTGTAGCTGACAGCCTCGCTCTGTACCGATAAATGCATGAAACTCGTCTATGATAATGTGATTTAATCCCTTAAAAGCTTTGGCGCACCAAGGGGCCTGATTTAAAATAAGAGATTCAAGAGATTCGGGAGTGATCAGTAAAATGCCGCGAGGAGTTTTTCGTTGTTTGTCTTTGACTGACCGAAGGACATCGCCGTGCCATGGAGTAACGGGGATATCCAAAAGTTCACAGAGGTGCTGTAATCTTCGGTGTTGATCGTTAATCAATGCCTTCAAGGGACTTATGTAGAGAATGCCAATACTATTGGTTGATTGTTCGGCAACAAGAGAGCACGCAGGAAGAAAGGCTGCTTCTGTTTTCCCCGCAGCTGTCGAGGCGCTGATGACAACATCACAGTTGGCATTTAATATAGGTTCTATTGCCTGTTCCTGAATATCTCTAAGAGAATCCCAGTTCTTTTCCCAAATCCAGCGCTGAACACCTTTATGTAAACGATTAAAACCGACAGATTCGCTCATCGATGGCCCTATATTTTGAGTGTTGCCAATTCATCCTCATCTGGCTCGTCAGTTCCGGTGGCTGGCATATCAGTAGTCCGTTCTTCTTCAACGGAAATCTGACCGATCAGTTGAGTCCACTTCAAATCAGGGCTTTGCTCAAGAACCGTTAGAAAATCGACAAATGCCTTTATGGTGTTGCGCGGTGTCCTGAAGTAAGCATCGCCGATCTTTCCTGAACAGTGTGCCAAAAATGTTGTTAGAGCTTCATCCGGCACGAGATACTTGCCGGAATCACCGGCGGCAAAGACATGGCGGATGTTTCGAAGCAAAACAAGAAGTTCCTCCGGAGTAAGGCTGGCGAGATGCAAAGCTGTAGCGGAATAGTCAATAACTCGCGCAGTATTCGCAAAGGTGTTTTCCGCAAGACGGGAACGCAATGCTTCATAACTGTAAAGACCTTTTCGCGGGTCGAAAAGAAAATCAGGCGTTCCCCCCATGATAAATCCAAGGTGCATGGCGGTTCCCTGCAAACAATCATTCAGCATTCTCAAAAGTTGTTCATAATTAGAAAGCCGCGCCTTCTGACTTGAAAGTTTATATAGATTGACCAACTCATCAAGATTAACTAAAAGACCACAGTATCCCGCTTGTCGCACAAAGAGGCTTAACAGCTTCAAGTGATCATACACGCTGGCATCATCTACAATGGTTCTTACACTCAAGGCATTACGGGCATCAGTTCTCGTAGAAAACTCACCTCGTAGCCAACGCACTGCATCAGTTTTGAGCTGTTCATTATCTTGTTCATGACCCCTCCAATATGCCTTGATTACTACCGCGAAATCGTACCCTCCCACCATTTCGGATAAAAGATGGAGGCGATTTTCTATGATTGAATCAACGGTTGCTCCAGAAGAGTCTGCTTGTCGCCGAGCTTCCGTTATGAATCTTTCGACCACGCTGGTAAGAGCATTCCCGTCAGGTTTTGTCCGCGTGGAGAGATTTCGCATATGTTCTGCATATAAATTTCTTGCTTGTCCTCCGGTTGCGTGAAGTCGTCTGTCTGGTGAAAGATCAGCATGGATTGTGACCAGCCCTTTTTCAAGGGCAATAGCTCGGATCAATTGAAGAAAGAAACTTTTTCCAGAACCAAAATCTCCTATAATCAAGCGAAAGGCCGAGCCACCATCAGATATCCGTTCTATATCCTTGAGTAGAGCCTCGACTTCTCTCACGCGACCAACCTGAATATGTTGCAAACCGGTACGCGGAGTCACGCCAGCCCGCAACGATTGAAGAATCGAGTCTCGCTCTCGTAGGCGGATATGGGGTTTTAACTCGTTAGGCATTCATGATCTCCCTTGCAAGATTGACATCTACAAAAATGGGATCTCCATCGTCTATGAGCGAGGCGTTTGCATTCTTGAAAGCCCACTCGTTGATCACTTCCATTGCTCCATCAATCATTAAGCCCCGTGCCTTGCATATTTCATAGAGAGAAGCACGATCCCAAGTTTCTTTAGTAAGTAAATGATGCAGAAAAGACATGTGCGTTTCGTCTAAAGTAACCAAGGGATTATTTGGGGATGCAAGTGTCGCGGGTGCGTTGTCGGTTGCCACATCATCATCGACCTTATCAGAGAAAATACCCTCAAGAACGCCTTTGACCTGTCGGGTTTCTTCTTCGCGGATACGAATCAATTCTTCGTTGAGCCGGAATCCTTTGAATGTAACACTTTCTTTTGCGGTGGATCGAGGAATGGAGAAGGATTCTTCCTTGTCGCGGAGAGCAACCGTAACGGGTTCGTTCGCGGTAGCAAGGACATGAAGATCTTTGGTAACTTGATCTTTATCCAAGCCAAGAGTGGTGTATAGCTTCTCCAATTGTTTAATTTCTCTTGGGTCTAAACTACCGTCCGCGTGAGCGACTGATACCAATATGTGGCTGATTGCGGTTTTGCCGTCGGGGCTGACATCGGCAAGTCTTTGCTTCAAGCCCGCCGTGCCTTGAGGTGTTCTAAGACACCAATGAAGAAAAGCCATCAAAGAGTTTTTCTCTGCGGCATTTAGGCCAGAGTTTTCTAAAATCAAACTTTGAATCGTTGATTCTTCGGCAGGAGAGAGGTCTTTATCACTCTGGCAAACCATAGCTGCAAGGCGGATCATTGTGCCAACGATACGGAATTCTTTCGACGGTTGGAAATCCGATCCGTGTCCATTGGGGAAAATAGCTACCTTGTCGTCGGGCATTAGTTTGATGTTATGAAAACGAATATCGGGTGCCATTCCGAAACCCATGCCTTCGACCAAAGAGGCCAGACTCTCCAATTCCTTGCGGCCAAGCGGGGAGGGAGTAGTTCCTCCCAAATTCGCATAAAGTGCATCAACCGCTATCAGGTCGGGTCCAGTTGCGCAAAGCTGAGCAAGTTGATCTATTGTTATTTTAACGCCGGGATTCTGATGTACCAATTCTTTGGGCAATAGGGACAACGCCGCCAATCGATTAGGCTCAACATCTTTTTTCCCCATATACCGACTATAAGATTCGAGTTCGCTAGTACATTCTTCCACCAAGGCACTTATCTTTTTCAAGGGAGAAGTAAGAATAAACGGATTCGGCAAATTGGGCATATTAAGACTTAACGCTCCCTGCATAGAAGGACTGGCGGCATGGTACTCTAATTTCAATGGAGTCTGATTCGGTTTAATAAGAATTCCATCGCCGAATTTATTTCTGTACCGATGCGTAAAGAGTTCTCCGAATTCCTTTGCGCAACGACGAGCAGGGGTTCTCAATCCGAATTCGGGTCGTAAAAGAATCCACATAAGAGCTATCTCGGCCGGGATTGGTTTTCCACTTGCAACATACTGTGCTAAAACAACTTGAAATGGTTCGGAACAATATCTATTATTGAAATCGATGTAGGATGGAATGGGTTTGTTGTTTTGGTAAAGAACCCACTCCATTGCAAGGAGATTGTTTGAGTAACCCCTAAATGAATTGTTTTTTCCGAAAATCTCGAGGAGTCGCAGAATTTCATTGATTATATCAGAGCGTTCACTTTCGGAAACTTTGCCTTTTTGACCGTCAATGAGCAATCGTCGTTCGAGGCCATAGAAGAAAAGAAAGACATAGCCTATGTCCGTCTCGGGATTTGATCGATTTCCTGCCAACCATTTAAGATAGAGTCCTCTCCCTCTCGTTGATAGACGGTCGTATTGTGGCCAATATCCCAACTCTTCATCAGTGTCTCCGGATTCTGGCGGTAGAATCTTAAGTCTTGGGTCGATAAGACAGGCGTCGTTGCCATAGCCAAGCAAATCAGGTAATTTCTCGCCCACATAGATTAACCCGCCCGGAATATTGCAGCCTCGCACACGGACATTTTTCCCTTTTTCGTACCATTGAGCATGAGTCTCAGTTGGGCGCTCATATTGTTCACGGTAATTCCTTTCTCTATCGTTTTGGGGAGAAGTGGGAAGTTCAACACGAGCAAGTGTTTTCTGAGTAGGGGGTGTTGGTTCATCAAAAAAAAGAGATTTTATTATTTTGTAAATTACAAAAGCGATAACAAGACCGAGTATAACCGTCATGGCATATTGAGATTTGTTATCACTATGCCTCGGTGGTCGTGAAGGGCTTCCCGTCGCGGGAGCAGAGTATCTGTATGAGGTTGCGTCCCTGCATCGCCGCGGGGGGCAGTCCGCCGCCGGGGGTGGTCCACTGGCCGATCATGTGGAAGTTCCTGAGTCCCGGCAGTTCGGTCGGTATCTTCCATTTGAAGGTCTTCACGGTCGGTGCCCAGCCCTCCCACGAACCGCGCCAGTTGGCGGTGTAGCGGACATAGGTCATCGGGGTGGCCACATCGCGCATCTCCACCTCGCCGCCGATGCCGGGATACCAGCGCTCCAAGAGGGCGATGAGGTCGTCGGCCGCCTTCGTTTTTTCCTTTTCGTAGGCGGGGCGGTCGGTCGTATAGAGTTTTTCCCAGTGGTCGTAGTCGGTGAAGAGGTAGCAGACGATGACGCTTTTCCCCGCCGGGGCGAAAGAGGGATCGAAGCTGTAGTTCTGCACCGTCACCGTCGGTTGGGGAAGGCCGCCGATGACGACCGGCTGGTCGAGCACCCGGGCCACCGTATGCGGATCGGCGCTGAGGTCGCGTCGTACCCCGAGTGATATCTGGAGCGTCGCCGGGAAGAGTATCGGGTCGGCGTAGTAGCGCTTCAGTTTTTTGGTGAGATACTTTCCTTCGAGCATGCCGAAGAGAGTCGAATGGCCGTCGGCCGCCGAGATGATGACATCGGCGCGGCGCATCGTTCCGTCGGCGAGAGTGATGCCGGTGGCGACCCCCTTCTCGACGGTGATGTTCGCCACTTTTTTGCCGAGCTGCAGTACGCCGCCGAGCGATTCGTACCGTTTCTTGAGGTTCAGCGCGAAGGGGAGCGAACCGCCCTCGGGGACCCCGGCGGTCTTATTGTGCATCCACGCCATGGTGATGGCGAAAAAGCCAAGCGCGAAACCGTCGATGGGGAAGAGATTGGTGAAGGCGGTGCGGAGCGTCGGGTTCTTGAAGCGGCGCGCGAAATCGGTCATCGGGGTGGAAAGGAGGCGCATCAACTCGCCGAGGAAGGGGAACATCTTGATGCCGAAGCGGATCCATTCGGCGACGGTGAACAGTGCCGTCGGTTTGAGGATCGCCATGTCGAACCGCGTCAGTTTGCGGATGCTCTTCGCCAGTTTCCGTATCTCCTTTTCGTCCTCGGGGGCGAGTTCCAGCAGGTGTTTTTCGAAGCGGTCGACATCGGTGTAGAAATGGACCGTCTTGCCGCCGATGTGCATCTGGACGAACTGTTCGTGATCGTATATCTTCCGCTCCTTGATGGCGCCGAGCTCCTTCCAGATGGTGTGGAAGTCGTTCCCCGGTTTGGAGCCGACCAACCAGTGGATGCAACCATCAAAAATGTATTCACCGCGCTTCCATGCTGTGCAGACGCCGCCGGGGAGGGTGTGCATCTCGAATATCTCGGTGTCGTAGCCGTTCATCCGGCCGTAGATGCCGGCCGACAGACCCGCGACGCCGCCGCCTATGATGAGCAGTTTCTTCGCCATGCGTTCCTCCGGTGGCGGGGGTCAGTACTTCTCGTAAAGTTTCTTGTCGAGGACATAGAGCGCTATCTGGCGCGCCCCTTCCTGCGTATATTTGAACTTGCCTTTGAGATTCTGGAGCAGGAACGAGACATCGCGCTTGAGCCGTTCGTCGTAGGTGTTGAAGCCGGCAGAGCCGAGGTCCTGTATCGCGCGGCGGAAATTCTCGTTGGCGGCGTAGGGGGCCAGCGCATTCTCGCGGAGGTTCCGCGTGTAGCGTTCGAGAAGCGTCCGGTAGAGCGTCGTATCGGCGAGCGGTCTCCCTTCGACCTTCATCTCCTGCGATATGGTGACGGTGATGTATTCGGCGTGCGTTTCCGCGCGGAACTCGCCGCGCCGTCGTTCCGATGTCCCGGTGCCGAGCAGGAAACTTTCCATTCCGTGGAAGTATTCCTCGGTCACGGCGATGGTGTCGCCGGTGTCGCCGTTCTTCTCGATCGCGCCGATATCGAAATTTATCGCGAAGAGGTAGTTCCGGATGTCGCGCGCTATCTGCTTCTCGTTGAAGAGATAGAGCGCCTCTTTGACCTCCTGCAGGACGCCGTAATCGTAGAGATCCTCGAGCGACTCGATGAAGCCGTCGGGTATCGACTCGAAGAGCGGTTCCCCCTCGCGGCTGAAATACTTTACGACCATATCCATGGTGATGAGCTTGCCCGGTTCGCAGAAGTGGGTGATGAGCTGAGAGAAGATATTGAGCGACTGGCGACCCGAGAAGCCGGAGATCCCTTCGAACTCAGACTCGGCGAGCAGGTTGGCGCGCATCGTCCGGTCGAACTTGCGGACATCCTCTTCGGAGAGCCAGTCGGGGATGCGGCCGGTGTAGAGGTCCATCTTGAGGAGGAGCGAATGTTTAT
>CAYPQK010000020.1:0-35689 GCA_964412895.1 uncultured Spirochaetales bacterium | reverse complement strand
TACTGGCCTTGGACTCTGTGCAGCTCACCAAGATTGTTTAGGCTCGTGGCAACATCGGGATGGTCTGGACCTAGAGTTTTTTCCCAAATCGCAAGAGACTGTTTGAGGAACGGTTCGGCTTGTGCGTACTGGCGTTGGGAATAATACAGTCCTCCAAGGTTATTCAGACTTCTAGCCACATCAGGATGGTTGGGGTCAAGGGTCTTTTTCCAGATAGCGAGAGAACGTTCAAAAAGGGGTTTGGCTTGAGAGTACAGACCTTGAGAATAATACAGTAATGCAAGATTATTCAGACTCGTGGCTACATCGGGGTGATTTGGGCCAAGGGCCTTTTCCCAGATAGCAAGCGAGCGTTTGTAAAATGATTCTGCTTGCTTATGCTGACCTTGGGCTCTATACAATTCACCGAGGTTGTTCAAGCTCAAGGCCACAGCGGGATGGTCTGAACCAAGAACCTTCTCTCTGATTGCTAACGAGCGTTTATAGAGCGACTCGGCCTGCGCATACTGGCCTTGGGTATAATATAGCAACGCAAGATTACTTAGGCTCGTAGTTACATCAGGATGATTGGAGCCGAGAGTCTTTTCCCTGATTGCCAATGAACGTTTGTAGAAAGACTCAGCTTCGTTATAATGACCTAATGTGTAAGTCATAACTCCAACATGGTTGAGGTAAAGCGAATTGTCCGGCTGCAAATTAACCGCCTCTTGGTAATATAGATATGCGGCGCTGTAATCAATATGTTCTTCGGCTAATCTGGCAAGTTGATAAGCAGCTTCCGCGGCTTTTTCTTTGCCTTGAGAAAGCACGGTCTTGAAAAGTTTTTCGGCGTTGTCGGTTTGACCTTCTGCCAATGACCGTTGCGCTTGTGTCAGTTGGTTGGTTGGGACTTCATTTTTTAATTCTTCCAGCGTTTGTGAGACCTCTGTCAACTTGGCCTTGTATTCTTCCAATGCTGTTTCGGGTTGCTCCATTTTCTTCCGCAGATCGGCAAGTTCTTTCTCTAGTCGGGCGATTTTTTCTTTATCGGCAGCTGCTGTCTGCGCAAGTTCGTCTCGGATTTCTTGTTCTCTGTGTTTTAAGCCAGCCTCGTATTGCTCAAGAGTAATGCCATAGTTGTTTGTGACAGTGTTTACTTGACCTGAAATGGCCGGGGATGAATTGCCCGTAGAAATAGCAGTAACGCTTTCAGCCTTTTTCTTTTCGGAAAAATGGCGATAAAGCGTCCATCCAGTAAGAATCAAGGCCCCTGCCGCCGCGCCTATAAGTCCTAACCTGTCTCGGTTCTCCGTTTCCTTTAACCAATCCCAGAGTCCGAGCCAGAGACTTAGAAGATAATCCATGTCCGCCCCCGCCGAACCAAAGCACAGATATCGCAAAATCTCTCGATAACGCTATTCATCAAACAATAATCCCTCCCTGAGAACGGCTCATTCTACTTTCTGCCGGCGGGGAAGTCAATAGTACGAAGACAGGCATGACTGCGCAACTGATAGGTTTTTTAAACGCAAAGAATGAAGAACAAAATGGGAAAAAGAGTAACAATTGTGCAAGAACTTCGATGAGAAATGGTTAAACACGCACAAGAGTCATTGACTCACAATAGTGTGGTAGTCCGAAGGGACTTATCAAAACTTGGTAGTCTTTCTTTTTAATCTTCGCTATTTCAACGGTGTCCTTTTCAATAGAAAAAAACTCTTCTTTTTCCTTGTCAAGGACCAAATATCCTTGCATTTGTGCTTCAAGCGACAATTTTATCAGCTTTTCACTGGATTGTTTGACATCTTCCAACATGGCGATGATTATGTCGCCGTCAGTAGTTTTTAACACAAGATTCCACATCTTTTTCTCCGGCTTTATTTATGTGATGCAACACATATGCGACTATGCGGCGACGATTTCTTCAGGCCATTCTCAAGGTCCTTGACGAATTCGGTGGAGTGGCCCGCCGCCTTGAAGTCGGAAACGAGGTCACTCAATGGTTTGGGCTGATACTGTTGAAGGCAACGCTCCTGTTCCTGATAACGCGCCAGATTTTCGTCTGGGTCGTCGGAAAGTTCTCCCGACGCGATCATCGCCTTTATCTTTTCGTCGTCGAACGGCTCTTTGCATAAAACCGGATGCCACCTCCAGACCTTTATCCGGCCGAGCAAATGGCACCTCTCAAAAAACTCCATTACCTGTTCTTTCGTCGTCTCGGCCATAGCCACTCCCGCGCAGACGCCCCATTCTACTTTCTGCCTGCGGGGAAGTCAACAACAAGTAGTGTAGAAAACATTTTCACAAACGGTGTGGTTTATGATATAGATGTCGCGATGTAGTGGAGGACACGATGAAGATCATCGAAAAGCAACTGGAAACGATACTCGCCGGCACGATACGGAAGGTGCGCCCCGACGCCCCGACGGGCAAACTCTTCTTCACCAAGACCAACGACGAACAGTTCGGCGACCAGCAGACCAACTTCGCGATGGCCGCCTCCAAAGAACTGAAGGCGAACCCGAAACAGCTCGCGGGCGAGATCGTCGCGGCGCTTGCCAGCGATCCGTCGCTCACCAAGGTCGACATCGCCGGTCCCGGCTTCATCAACCTGACCCTCTCGGAACGGTTCATCGCCGACGAGGTGACGAAGATCGGCCGCGAGCAGTACGACTTCTCGTTCCTCGACCGGCAGGGGACGGTGGTCATCGACTACTCGTCGCCCAATATCGCCAAGCCGATGCACATCGGCCACCTGCGCTCGACGGTGCTCGGCGACAGCCTCAAGCGCATCTACCGCTGGCTCGGCTACACGGTCGTCGGCGACAATCACCTCGGCGACTGGGGAACGCAATTCGGCAAACTCATCGTTGCGTACCGCCGCTGGCTCGACCGCGACGCTTACGAGAAAAGTGCGATAGAGGAACTGGAACGGATCTATGTCCTCTTCGGACAGGCGGCCGAGGCCGATAAATCGCTCGAAGACGAGGCGCGCGCCGAACTCAAAAAACTGCAGGAGGGCGACCCGGAGAACCGAAAACTCTGGCAGGAATTCATCACACTGTCGCTGGCCGAATACGACCGCATCTACCGCCGGATGGACATCACCTTCGACACCTACCACGGCGAATCGTTCTTCCATGACCGGATGCCGGCGATGCTCGATCTCCTCATTGAGAAGGGGCTCGCGAAGGAGTCGGAAGGGGCGCTCTGCGTCTTTTTCGAGAAGTCGGAAAAGCTCCATCCCTGCATCGTCCGCAAGGGCGACGGCGCGTTCCTCTACGCCACGAGCGACCTCGCCTGCGTCAGATTCCGCCGCGAGAATTATCAGCTCAACCGCGTCGTCTATGTGACCGACGAGCGGCAGCAGCCGCACTTCAAACAGATATTCCGCATTGCCCGGATGCTCGGCTGGAACGAACAGCTCGACCATGTCTGGTTCGGCATCATGCGGTTCGGCGACGATACCTTCTCCAGCCGCAAAGGGAATGTCATCAAGCTCGACGAACTCTTCACCGAGGCGGTGCGCCGCGCGCGGCTCGTCATCGAGGAGAAGAACCCGGAGCTCCCCGCCGAAGAAAAAGCGGCGGTCGCCGAGATGATAGGGCTCGGCGCGGTCAAGTACGCCGACCTCAGCCAGAACCGGATATCGGCGGTGTCGTTCGAGTGGGACAAGGCGCTTTCGTTCGACGGCAACACGGCGCCGTACCTGCAATACACCCATGCCCGGATCCGGTCGATAGCGCGGAAGGCGGCCGAGACGGGACGCCCCGCCGACCCCAATGCGCAGATAACGATAGCGACCCCGGCCGAACGGCGGCTCGCGGTCCAGCTCCTCGGGTTCCCCACGGCGGTCCTCAAGGCGGCCGAAGGATACAAACCCAACCTGATCGCCGAATACCTGTTCGAACTTGGACAGCGTTTCAATACCTTCTACAACTCCAACCCGGTCCTCAAAGAGGGCGCCGTAGTGATGCAGAGCCGTCTGGCGCTGTGCCTGCGGACCGCCGATGTGGTGAAGGAGGGGCTCGGCCTCCTCGGTATCGCCGCGCCGGAGCGGATGTAGCCGTATCTTCTAAAAAATTAGTTGCGAAGCGTCCGAGGCTATGGTAAACTGCCTTCGCACCGCATGAAGGGGGAGTCACCGTGCCCGATCTTGAATTCAGGAAACTGTTCACCGAGGCGAAGACGATAGCCGTGGTCGGTCTGTCTGACAATCCGGCCCGCACCTCGCACCGTATCGCCAAGTATCTCAAGAACGAAGGGGGATACCGCATCATCCCGATCAATCCGAACGCAACGGAAGTGCTCGGCGAGAAAAGCTACCCCGACCTCGCGTCGATACCGGCCGACATCATCATCGACATCGTCAATGTCTTCCGCCGCTCCGAACATCTTGAAGAGGTCGCCCGCGACACGGTGAAGCGTGGCTGTAAGTTCTTCTGGGCCCAGCTCGGCGTCTACAACGCCAAGGCCGAGGAGATACTGCGCGAGGCGCATATCCCCTACATCATGAACCGCTGCATCTTCGTCGAACATCAATCGATCTTCTACTGATACCGCCATGAGCGCCACTCTGGAGCAGGGGAATCGGCGCGACCGGTGGCTGACCGTTGCCATCATCGTCATTACGGTCGCGCTGGTCGGCTATAACTTCGTCATGTACTACGGGCAGAGTTATTTCCTGAAGGGGAAAAAGGTCGAGGTGCTCCAGCTCGCCGATCCGAAAAGCGGCGCCGAGCAGGATATCGCCATCCCCGGCGGGACGGTGCTCCTCAACTTCTGGGCCACTTGGTGTTCGTCGTGCGTCTACGAATTGCCGATACTGAAAGAATACGCGGCGAAGGTCACCATCATCGGCGTGCTCAAAGGGCCGGTGCGCACCGACCAGCTGAAGGACATGGAACTGCCGTGGGCGAACTATCTCGGCCCCGACGATATTTTCAGCGAGTTCATGATAGCGGGGGTGCCGGTGACGATGCTCCTGCACGACCGCGCCGTGGTGGCGGTCCACACCGGTCCGGTCACCCGCGAGGTGCTTGACGGATGGCTTACCGCACCGCGCTGACGGCGCTGGCCGTCCTTTTTCTTTTCGCCTGCGAAGAGCCGTGGGGCCGCGCCCCGGAACACCCCGAAGAGGAGCCCAACGGCGACTTTCAGACGGCGACCCACCTTGAAGAGGGCCTCGCCTTCGAGGGGACCATCGACGATTCGCGGCCGGGCGGCGAGGATGCCGACTACTACCGTCTGCGCGGTCACGCCGGGTTCATCTACCGCGTCGAATTCGAGGCGCTGGACGACGATCTCAAACCGGCGATGCATATATCGGACGACTACGGTGCGGTCAAGAGCGTCCATTTCGCGGGGAACGGCAGCGGCGTGATAGAGTTCTTCGAGTTCTTCGAAGGGACGCTTTACTTCATGGTGGTAGATACCGCCGAGGAACAGTCGCCGCTTAAGAAATGGCGCGACGGCCGCTACTGGATCCGCGTCACCAAACGGTGGGCCTGCGACTACCCGACGGCCGGAACGCTGACCGGAGAAAAAGGGCTGTCGCTCGATCTGGCCGCTCCGCAGGGACTGCCGCGCCTCCTTCGCATGACCACGGCCGCGCAGGGCTATTACGGCATAACACTCACCTCGGAGGATACCAACTTTGACAAGAAGATGGTCCTCTTCGACTGCCTGACCGGCACGGTGGTGGCCGGTTCGGACGATCTCGACCACGACAGCGGGCTGAACGATCCCTATCTCTACGAATATCTCGGCGGGGTGCGCGACGACCGGCTCGTGGTGGAGACTTGGGTCGATGACCTGAGCTGGCCTCACGCCGATACGGTGACCCTGTCGTTCGCGCAGCACGACACAGCGAAAGAACTGGAGCCCAACGACCGTTTCTTGTATGCCAACGCCTTCGATCCGGCGGGGACCACGGGGATGCTCGACGCGGAGGAACATGCTATCGAAGGGTTGCCGCAGGTCGACCGCGATGTCTTTCGCCGTCCGGTGACGCGCGGCGGGGTGGCGCGGTTCCCGCTGGCGTTCGACGATGACGGGACGGTGGATGTCGAGGTGTGGAGCTCGTCGGCCGAAGCGGGCGGCTACACGATGGTGCCCCTGCGACAGTTGGAACTGTCGGGAACGGCGGGTACGGTGCGCACCCTTTCATTCTATCAGCCGTTCACCGGCACGCTCTATGTGAGTCTGCAGGGGAGCGATATCGCCTACACGATCTCGGAAACGGCCGAAGGAACGCCGGAGCCGCTCGATCCGCTCGGGACGCGCGAACTGGCGGTCACCGGATGCGAACCGGCCTTCTTCACATGGGAGTTCCCCCCCTTCGTGAACGCGGTCCGCATCAGCGCCGCTCCCGGCGGCAGTGCGCTTCAACTGCAGGTGTATGACCACGATCTTCTGCCGATGCTGTATCTGGACGCGGTCGCCGACGGTGAACCGAGCAGTTTCTATCTGACCCGTTTCTCCGATGAAGCCTCCCTGCTTCTGGGACTTCTGCCGCAGCAGTGCGCGGCGGAGAACGGCACGATATCGTTATCGGTCGAGGAGGCGCCGTTCTTCACCGAAGAACCTGACTTTACGGTGCCGGGTACGGTGGTGCCGGCAAACCCCGACACGACCTACATCGGCTGGTTCGACACCGATATCAAACTGGTCGAGAACCGCTGGAGCTTCACGCCGGAGCAGACCGGGACGCTCTATCTGATGACCGCACCGGTCGCCGAGCGGGGCGGTGCCGGGGTCGATACGGTGCTGCGACTGTACGAAGAAGGGAACGAAGAACCGGTCGCGATGAACGACGATATGATAGATCCTCTGCCGTTCCAGAACTACAGTTTCGTCCGGGTGGCGTTGAATGAAGGTACGAATTACACGATATCGGTCAAGCCCTTTATGGACGATTCGAGCAATATCGACGCGATGAACATCCACACCAACTTCGCGCTCGATATCCGGTTCGAATAAATTATCTACGCCAAACGATCTGTGCATTTGTCCCGAAGCGGGCGGTGGCATGCAGACGCCAATCGCGGCGCAGTGCGAGATCGGTGAGCGTCGGTGCGCCGCGCAGAGGGGTGCCATCGCCGAGATGGAACGGGGCGATGAGGCGGACCAATTCGTCGGCCGCATCGGCGGCGAGGAAGGCGGCGTGAAGTGTCGCGCCCCCTTCGACGAGCAAAGAATTTATCCGGTATTTCTCCCAAAGTATCTTCAGCGCACGGCCGATGAAGCCGCTCCCCGGCGCCACCGATTCGACGCGACATCCGCGAGCGGTGAACGGGGCGAGACGGTCGGCGTCAGCGATGGCGGTGAAGATGATCGGTGCGCGGTCGAGTATCCTGCGGTCGGTGCGGAGATTGAGTTGTGCCGAGAAGATGACCGGCACCGGATCGGGTCCCGCGACATGGCGCACGGTGAGGAGCGGATCGTCGCAGTTGACGGTGCCGGCGCCGACGGCGATGGCCATGTGCCCGGCGCGCATCCGGTGAACCTCGGCGAGCGCTTCGGGACACGAAATATGCGTCGGACCGCCGTTGGGTGGGGCGATGAAGCCATCGATAGTGGTGGCCGCCTTGAGCGTCACCCACGGCCGTCCCTGTTTCGCGGTGGTGTGGAAAAAGCGGTTGAGTTCGGCGAGTTCGTTCTCGAAACCGGGGATGAACTCGGTCGGGATGCCGTTCGCCGCGAGATGGTCACAGCCGCCGCAGGCCTTGTCGGTTGGTTCGTGCGCCGCGATATAGACCTTTTTGACGCCCGCTTTGACCAGCGCGTGACTGCACGGCGGCGTCTTCCCGAAATGGTTGCACGGTTCGAGCGTTACCGCCATCGACAGTCCCGTCGCGGCCCGGCCGAGTTTTTTCAGCGCGTCGACCTCGGCGTGGTCGCCGCCGTAACACCGGTGCCATCCTTCGGCGAGTATCGTTCCCGCGTCGTCGAAGATGACGGCGCCGACCATTGGATTGGGATAGACGGCGCGGCCGCCGTTCGGTGCGAGCGCCACGGCCCGCGCCATAAGGTCATGCAGCCGATCGCTCATCATTGAGTCGCCGAAAAACTGTTGGGCAGTTCGCGCCGGAGGAACTCGGTGAGTTTCGCGGCATCATCAGTCGGTATCGTAGAAACCTTCACCGTTATTTCAAGGTTGATTGCGCCGTTCGCCTCGGTGGTGAGCTGTGCCGTGAGGGTCGGCAGGGAGAGTTCCCGTTTTTTCGCCGTTCCTTTTTTTGTCGCGGACAGATCGCTCTTCACCGTGATGCGGTAGCGGCCGAAACTGTCGCCGCCGTTCTGAAAAGCGAGAGCGGGGAGCCGTATCTTCGAGAATCCTGCGCCGGTGAAGGAGATGCCGCAATTGGTCTGGGTGCGGACCATTACGCGGCCGGTCGCAAGTCCGAAAAAGCGGGCCGGGTCTTTTCCGGCATCGGTAAGCGGCGCGGCGGTGACGATCTCCAGCGCGAACGACCGGTCCTTCTGCACCTGCAGGAGGAACAGTTCACGCAGCGGCGTGACCGCCTCCCACGCGCCGTTCCTGCGGATGAAGCGCGGGACCTGCAGGGCGCCCGATGCGTCGGTGAAGCCGCCGTACTCGCCTTCGGTCAGCGCGCGTCCCGTCTCGTCGGTCGATTCTTCGAACGACGCCGCCGGGTCGAACAGCAGATGGCTGTCGATGCCGTCGGCGATCTGCCAGCCGCCCGCGATGGTCACCGGCGCGGCGGTCCGTTCAACGCGGATGGCGGTCACGCCGGGGCTGAGCGTCACGCCGTGGGCGCAGAGCTCCTTTTTGTTCTTATGAAAATAGTAGAACTGCCCCGCGCCGAAGGCCTCCGCGCCGCAGAGCCGCTTCTCGATGCGCGGTCCTTCGGCGGTCACCGAGAAAAAGATACCGTTCTCGGGCGACGGTTTTTCCGCGGCGAAGCAGACAACGGAAAAAAATAAAAGAAGAAAAAAAATGCGGTGCGCCGTGCTGGACATGGCGCGGCGGGGGCTTAACGCCAGCTGGTCTTGACCTTGATCTTGGCAGCGTTGCCGCGACGGTCGCGCTGGTAGTAGAGTTTGCCGCGACGGACAAGGCCGCGGTTGACCAGTTCTATCTTCTCGATGAGCGGCGAGTGGATCGGGAATATCCGTTCGACGCCGAAGCCGGAGGAGAACTTGCGGACCGTGATGGTGGTCCGGTTATTCGCGCGGCCGTTCTTTATAGCGATGACATCGCCGGTGAAGATCTGGATGCGCTGCTTGTCGCCCTCGATGATGCGAGTGTGGACCGACACCTTATCTCCGGGCTGGATATGGTAATGATCGGCACGCATCTGTTTCCGTTCGAGTTCCGTGATAATGGGGCTCGTCATGGCATAACTCCTTTCGTTCCCAAAAAACAGGTCGTCAATTTACTTAACCCGGTGCAGTCTGTCAATAAAAATTGATGCGGCGCTACGGACACTGAGGTGATTGTAGCCGGTGCCGGGGTCTATCGGTCCGGCGTAACCATCAATGATATCATCGAGTTCTTCGCTTATTCCGTCGGCGGTGCCGAACAGGACAAGGAGCGGATTTTTGGTCAGTTTTCCGATACTAACGAGTGTCACCGTTTTGGGCCGAAGGGCCGCCGAGGTGGCGAGCAGGAAGGGGCGTTCCCCTTCGCGTTTTTCGATGTCGGCGATCGCCTCGTCGAGCGTCCTGACGATGACCAGTTTCTCCAGCGCTTTGGTCCGGTCGGGCTTGAAGAGGCGCCCCGCCCCCTCGAACCAGTGGCTCAGGAATTCGGCCGCCAGCCTGCGCATCCCGTCGTCGGGATGGACGAGGTAATAGGCGCCCAGTCCGTAGGTCGCCGCGAGTCGCGCAAGGTCGTGGATGTCGAGGTTGGTGATGGAGCTGGAAATGGTGCGGCCCCCCTGCCGGACGGGATAGTGGAGGAGCGCAATGTAGACCCGTTCCATCTTATTTGTCGTCGTCGAAGAAGTCGTCGGGAAGGAGCGTCAGAAGCTCGGGACGGTTGCGAAGCGTCCGCATGAGGCTGTTCTTTTTCCGCCACGCCTCTATCTTGGCATGGTCGCCCGAGAAGAGCACCTTGGGGACCTTGAGGCCGCCGAATTCACGCGGCATGGTGTAGTGATCGTGTTCGAGGAGCGGCAGGCTGAACGATTCGTGTTCGGTCGATTCCTCGTTGCCGAGCACCCCGGGAACGAGCCGCACCACCGCGTCGGTGATGACCGCCGCCGCCGGTTCGCCGCCGGTCAGAACGAAGTCGCCGAGCGAGAGTTCCTCGATGCCGGTCAGTTCGATGAAGCGCTGATCTATACCTTCGTAGTGGCCCGCGATGAGGAGCAGTTGATCGTGTCCCGCCAGAACGCGTGCCATATTCTGGTCGAATCGTTTGCCGCGCGGCGACAGGAGGAACGACCGGCAGTTCGCGCTTTTCGGCACGGCGTTGTAGGCGTTCATCAGTATCTCGGCCATCATCACCAGTCCCGCGCCGCCGCCGTAGGGGGCGTCGTCGACCTGACGCCGTTTTCCCTTGCCGTGGTCGCGGATCTGGTGGAGATGGAACTCGGCCAGCCCTTTTTCGACCGCCCGCTTCATCATGCTGGTGGAGAAGGGGGTCTCGAAATATTCGGGGAACAACGACAGGATGTCAATCCGCATGGATATCCTCGCGCAGAAGCACGATGCGGTCGCCGTCGAGCCGGGCGATGGTCGGGGTGAACGGGACGGCGAACTGGCCGTTCGGTCCACGCGCCGTCAGCAGGGGATAGTCGGGTGTCTCATTGATGTCGGTGACGGTGCCGAGCTCTTTTCCGGCGCCGCTCACGACGGTCACGCCGACGAGGGCGTCATGGGTGAAGCCGAGCAGTTCGGCACGCGGCAGGGCGAATTCCTCGCCGACGAGGTACTCCGCCTCAAAGGGCTTTTCGACCTCGGCGATGCGGACATGGAATCCCTTCGCCACTCCTTTTATATAGGTGACGCCGAATTCGGTCCCGAAGAGATGATGATAGAGATGTTTCGCCTTCTCAAGGAACCCGGCGTCGCGCAGATGGGGCTTGAAAAGCAGCGTGCCGTCACCCTTGATGACGCGCGAAAAATGACCGACGACGACGAGCGCTTCGGACATGAGGACTCCTTACCTGCCAAAAAATGTTCTTTCACGGCGGCGGCGTTCCCGCCACGCGCCGGATGCGGCAAAAGAGACTACTCGATGATCTCGAGTACGCTCTTTTTCCGGTCTTTGCTCGACGAGGCCGAGATCAGGACGCGCATCGCCTTGGCGATACGGCCTTCCTTGCCGATGACCTTCCCCAGATCTTCCTTCGCGACCCGCAGTTCGATGACCGAGGTCCGTTCCCCATCGATCTCATCGACCTGTATCTGATCGGGATTGTCGACCAGATGCGAGACGATGTGCCTAATGAGTTCCTTCATCGCGAATCTCCTCCCTCCGCAAGAATTCGGATATGGCGCTTACGCCTCTTTCTTCGCCTTCGCGGCGACCTTCTTCATCAGCGAATTGACCGTGTCGGAAAGCTGGGCCCCTTTGGCTACCCACTGATTGATCTTCTCGATGTCCATCACGATCTCGGCCGGTTCGGTGCTGGGATCGTAGTGGCCGAGACGCTCAAGACAGTCGCCGTCCCGTTTTTTCCGTTTGTCTACCGCGATGACCCGGTAAAAGGGTTTCTTTTTGCCGCCCTGCCGGGTGAGTCTGATGCTTACGCTCATTCGTCCTTTCCTCCTGACGCGTGTGGGTTTGCTATCCGATACCTTTCATGCCTTTCATCAGGGACCCGAGTCCCATCGACTGCATCCGTTTCATCATCTTCTTCATCTCGAGGTATTGCTTCATGAACTGGTTGATGTCCTGCACCCGCATGCCGCTTCCGCTCGCGATGCGGCGGCGGCGCGAGGCGTCGAGTATCTCGGGGGCCATCCGCTCGGTGCGGGTCATGGAGCTGATGATCGCCTCTATCTTTTTCAGTTCCTTCTCGAAGTTCACCTTTCCCTTCACCTGCTTGAGGGCGCCGCCGATCCCCGGTATCATCCCGAGCAGGTCCTCCATCGGACCCATGTTCTTCATCATCTTCATCTGGGCGAGAAAGTCCTCGAGGTTGAATTTATTGGAGAGCATCTGCTTCTGCATCTTCGCCGCTTTGTCGACATCGATGTTCTCCTGCGCCTTCTCGACCAGCGTCATGATGTCGCCCATCCCGATGATGCGGCCCGCTATCCGTTCGGGGTGGAACAGTTCGAGCTGGTCGCTCTTCTCCCCCATGCCGACGAACTTGACCGGCGCGCCGGTGACGGCGTGTATCGATAGCGCCGCGCCGCCGCGGGCGTCGCCGTCCATCTTGGTGAGGATCACCCCGGTCAGGCCGAGCCGTTCGTGGAACTCCTTGGACACATTGACCGCCTCCTGCCCCGTCATCGCGTCGGCGACGAAGAGGACCTCGTGCGGCTGGAGGAGGTTCCGTATATCGGTTATTTCGCGCATCATCGGTTCGTCTATCTGGGTCCGGCCGGCGGTATCGACGATCATCACATCGTAAACGCCGTCGCGCGCCTGCTTGAGTGCCGCTTCGGCGATGCGGACCGGATCGTCGCCCGGCTGGGTGTCGAACACATCGACCCCGACAGTGGCGCCGAGTTTCTTCAGCTGATCGATGGCGGCGGGGCGGTAGACATCGGCCGGGACCAGAAGCACCCGCTTGCGCTGTTTCTCTTTCAGGAGCCGGGCGATCTTCCCGGCGCTCGTGGTCTTACCGGAGCCCTGCAGGCCCGCCATGAGGATGACCGCCGGGGGGCGGACCGAAAGGTTGAGTTCGTGGTCGCCCTTCCCGAGCGCCGCGACCAGTTCATCGTGGAATATCTTGACGAACTGCTGGCCGGGGGTGACCGACTTCATCACCTCGGCGCCGACGGCGCGTGCCGATATCTTCTCGACAAGGTCTTTGACCACCTTGAAGTTGACATCGGCCTCAAGCAGCGAGAGCTTCACCTCGCGCGCGGCCTCTTTAATGTTGTCCTCGGAAAGTTTGCCGAACCCGCGCAGACGCCGGAAGGTCTGTTCGAGTTTTTCCGAGAGTTGGTCGAACATGCAGTTCCTCAAAAAAACCGGCAGATTATACGGGGAGCGGGCATTGCGTCAAGAAAATCTTTCGGTTCGGCGGATATCTCCAGCGCTTTCGGGGCGTTGGGGCGGCAGGTCGCTATTCGTTGACCTCGGGCGCCTGAAACGCCTCCTGACCATGTTCGCGCGCCTTTTCCTGATCCTTCGAGTAATCTTTCTGTTCGGTCGCGCACGAAGCGACGAAGGCCATGAGGGCGAGTACGAGAAGCGCTTTCTTCATCGGGTTCCTCCCTAACGGTGAAAAAACGGTACGCGCCCCACTATAGCGCGGAACGGGTCGAGAAGCAAGAAGAAAAAAAAGGTAGCATACCGTTTCTGTTGACATACGGCCGCGCATTTATACAATGCCCCCAACAACCGTTCTATGGAGCGCCCCATGGTGAAAGACCGCACCGATATCCCGACGATGCTTACCTTTGACGATGTACTGCTCGTCCCCGCCTATTCCGAAGTGCTGCCGCACGAGACCTCGATAGCATCGAAACTGACGGCGAAGATAACGCTCAACGCCCCCTTCATGAGCGCCGCGATGGATACCGTCACCGAACACCGGATGGCCATCGCGATAGCGCGTGAGGGCGGTATCGGTATCGTCCACAAGAATATGACCATCGAAGAGCAGGCGCGCGAGATAAAATCGGTCAAACGCTCCGAGAGCGGCGTGATCACCCAGCCGATAACCATCACCCCCGAAAAGACGCTCCTCGACGCGCTCGACCTGATGAAGATAAACGGCATCTCGGGCATCCCGGTGACGCAGAAGAACAAACTCGTCGGCATCGTCACCAACCGCGACCTCCGCTTCGAGACCGATCTCTCGAAACAGGTGGGCGAGGTGATGACCAAGAAACTCATCACGGTGCAGGACAAATGCTCGGTCGAGGAGGCCAAGCGCCTGCTCCACCAGCACCGCATCGAGAAACTGCTCGTGGTCGACAAGAAAGGGGAGCTCATCGGACTCATCACCACCCGCGATCTGGAGAATCAGGAGAAATATCCGAACGCCGCAAAAGATGCCTATGGACGGCTCGTGGTCGGCGCCGCCATCAGCGCCACCGACATACGGTTGGAGCGGGCCGAGGCGCTCATCGAGGCGGGCTGCGACCTGCTGGTGCTCGATTCGGCGCACGGTCATTCCAAGAATATCATTGCCCGTGTCAGAGAGCTCAAGAAACGGTGGCCGCAGGTCGATGTCATGGCGGGGAACATCGTCACCGCCGAGGCGTCGCAGGCGCTTATCGAGGCGGGCGCCGATGTGGTCAAGGTCGGCATCGGGCCCGGTTCCATCTGCACCACCCGTGTGGTGTCGGGGGTCGGCTTCCCGCAACTGTCGGCCGTCATGACCATCGCCGAAACGACCCATTCCCGTGGCCGGACGCTCGTCGCCGACGGCGGCATCAAGTTCTCGGGCGACATCGTCAAGGCACTCGCGGCGGGAGCCGACGCGGTGATGATGGGCGGCATGTTCGCCGGGACCGAGGAATCGCCGGGCGAGACGGTGCTTTTCCAAGGCCGTACCTATAAAATGTACCGCGGCATGGGATCGCTGGGCGCCATGAAGCAGGGTTCGAGCGACCGTTATTTTCAGGATCAGGTCCGCGAGGACCAGAAGTTCGTTCCCGAAGGGATCGAGGGGCGCGTCGCCTACAAAGGGGCCGTCTCCGAGACGATATACCAGCTCGCGGGCGGTCTCCGGTCGGGGCTCGGCTATGTCGGGGCGAAGGATCTCACGGCGCTGCGGGCCAACGCAAAATTCATCCGCATCACCGACGCCGGCTTCAAAGAGAGCCATGTTCATGATGTGACCATCACGAAGGAGTCTCCCAATTATCGGGCAGAGCGGTAATGCCCGCTCCCCGCGTTCTTCTTATCGATAACTACGATTCGTTCACCTACAATATTTACCAGCTCGTTCGCATCGTCGGTGGCGATGTCACCGTCATCCGCAACGACGCGGCGACGGTCGGCGACCTTGCGCGCGACCGGTGGAGCCATATCATCATCGGGCCGGGGCCGAAAGGACCGGCCGACAGCGGCATATCGCTCGAACTCATGGACCGTTTCAAGGAGGAACTGCCGATACTCGGCATCTGCCTCGGGATGCAGGCGATGGCCCATCAGTACGGCGGCGAGGTGGCGCCCCATGCCCCGGTGCACGGGAAAAGAGATGTGATCCGTCACCGCAATGTCGGCATTCATGCCTCTATCCCGTCGCCCTTCAAGGCGGCCCGCTACCATTCGCTCGCGGTCACCCGGCTCGACACCGCGGTGTTCGAAACGACCGCCGAGAATTCCGCGGGACTCATCATGGGGATCCGGCACCGCAGCTACCCGCTCATGGAGGGGGTGCAGTACCATCCCGAATCGTTCATGACGCAGTACGGCGACCAGTTGATGGACAACTTCCTGCGGATGCGCTATGAGTTCTAACACTTCGCCGTTATTCAGGATACACAATATCACGGTGCGGCCCTTCCCGCTCCCCGACACGCTATCCACCCTCTCGCGGCTGACCGCCGAAAAGAAGAACCGGACCTTCCTTGCATCGCTCAGTCAGCGCGACTATTTCGGCCGTTTCTCGATCTACGCCGGCGATCCGATACTCACCGCCGCCTACCGCGACGGGACGCTCGTCCTCACCGACCGCGACGGCTCATCGGGCGAAAAGATGCCGCTTCCCGACGCCTTCCGCCGTATCTTCGCCCCCATCCCCGGCTCCGAGGGGAGCAACACCCCTTTCGCCGGGGTCGCCGTCGGTTACATCGCCTACGACGCCTGCCGCTATCTGGAGAAGATATCGCTTCCCGTGGCGCGGCTCATCGCTATTCCCGACCTTGTCTTCCACTTTTCCGATACCTTTATTATAAAGGACCATTTCGATCAGGAGACCTACCTGCTCCTCCTCGACACCGACCGCTCCACGCTCACCGCCGCCGAACGGGAGGATCTCATCGCCGCCGAGATAGCGGCGCTCCCGCCGAAAGCGATATGGGGTCAGGCAACTTGTGCGCCTGACCCCTTTCTTTCGCCCTCTCCGGTCACGGCGCGGGCCCATGTCCCGAAGGATCAGTATATCGCCGCGATACGCAAGATACTCGGCTACATCCGCGCTGGCGATGTCTATCAGGTCAACTACGCCCACCCGATCAGCCTGCAGAGCGGCGTCGATACCGCCGCCCTCTTCATGCAGTATGTCGAGAAGAACCCGGTCGATTTCGCCGCCTACGGTAACTACGACGAGATGGAGTTTCTGTCGCTGTCGCCCGAATGTTTCTTCACCCTCTACGAGAATGTTGTCAAGAGTTACCCGATAAAAGGGACCATCGGCCGCGGCACCGATTCCGAACAGGATATCCGCCTACGCAAACAACTGCTGTCATCGGAAAAGGATCTGGCCGAACTTTCGATGATAGTCGACCTTATCCGCAACGATATCGGCAAGTTGGCGCTCACCGGCAGCGTCAAGGTCAAACAGCACGCGTCGCTCGAGACCTTCCACACCCTCTACCATTTATATTCGGTGGTGCAGGGGACGGTCGACCCCGACGACCGGGCGGGACTCCTCACGGCGCTCTTCCCCGGCGGCTCGATAACGGGGGCGCCGAAGGTGCGCGCCATGGAGATCATATCGGAACTCGAACCCTACCGGCGCGGCCTCTACACCGGTTCGGTCGGCTGGGCGGGGTACGGCAGCGATATGGCCTTCAACATCGCGATACGGACCATCCAGAAGACGGGCGACACCCTCTATTACTGCGCCGGCGGCGGTATCGTCGCCGACTCCGATCCCGAGTTGGAATACGAAGAAACGCTCGTCAAGACCCGCGCTTTCTTTAACATCTTCCCCGAGGTCAAACTTGTTTCGTGAGATGACCGGGCCCTATGCCTTTTTCACCACTGCGCTGGTGCATGACGGCCGCGTCGTGTGGCTGAACGACCACCTCGACCGGCTTGAAAAGCACGCCGCCCACTTCACTGTCCCGTTTGACCGTACCTCTCACGAAACCGAACTCGGAAGGCGGTTCCGGAGCGAATTTGGGTTCCGGCGGCTCCGCGTTTCGTGTCATCTCGACGACCGTTCGTGGGATATCGATCTGCAACCCGCCCCGACGCCGGTGAAAGAGTTCCGGTGTCGCATCGTGGAGGTGGAAAGAGCGCTCGGTCCGTGGAAAACGCTCCCGCGCCGCGACTTTGGTCTCGCGGAGGGGGAAGAGGCGATCCTTGTCGACACTACCGGCCGCGTGCTCGAAGGGAGCTACACCAACCTGTTCCTTGTGCGTGGTGAAACGGTGCTCACGCCGCCCGCAGACGGGTCGATACTCCCCGGCATCTGCCGCGCGAAGTTCCTGAATATGCTCCGTCATTTCCACTACGAGGTGCGCGAGGAACCCTTCGGCGTTGCCGAACTCAAGCGCGGTCAGATACTCCTCTCCAACGCCCTGCGCGGGGTGGTGCCGGGGGAGATAGTGAGAAGTGAACGGTGAACAGTGAGAAGTGAGGTGATGATATGAAAAGAAAATTGATCCTTGCCAGCGCGAGCCCCCGCCGCCGTGAACTCATGGGCTACTTCCCGATACCGATCGAGGTGGTGGTCCCCGAGGTCGACGAATCGGTCACCCTCGGTCTGGGCCCCGCACCGTTCGCCCGCCTGCTCGCGGAGCGCAAGGCGCTGGCCGTAGTGAAAAGAAAAAGCGATAAAGATCCAGTGCTTGCGGCCGACACCATCGTCATCGTCGACGACGAGATACTCGGCAAGCCGTATGACGCGGAGGATGCCGCACGGATGCTAAAACTCCTCTCGGGGCGGACCCATCAGGTCATCACCGGGGTCGCCATTCTGTGGAAAGGGAAAGAGGTGCTCTTCGCGGTCTCGACCGATGTGTCGTTCAAGGAACTCACGCCCAAGGAGATAGCCGACTACATCGCCACCGGCGAACCGATGGACAAGGCGGGCGCCTACGCCATTCAGGGGACCGGCGGCTTCATGGTCACCGAGATAACCGGCTCGGCCTCGAATGTCATCGGCCTCCCGGTCGCCGAGGTGATCGCCGCGCTCCAGAACCTCGGCTTCCTCGAAGGGCTCGCGCCGACGGGCAGTTAGGGTCGCCTAAAAAGATTTTGCGTCTCCTTAAAAGAATTAGGTTGACAAAACTCTCCGCAGCGCTATATTAGCAAGCGACGATGGTTGATGGAGTTTATATGCAACGGATATATCTCGACTACAACGCCACGACGCCGGTTCGCGCTGAAGTGCGCGACGCGGTGCTTCCTTTTCTGAACGAACTTTTCGGCAATCCCTCATCGCGTCATTTCGAAGGACGACAGGTCAAAACGAAGATCGAAGCGGCGCGCGATCAGGTGGCCAAAGCCATCGGCACCGACCCGGAACGGATCGTATTCAACGCCGGGGCGACCGAAGGGAATGTGACGGTCCTGCGCGGCTATCAGGTCAACTACAAGGAAAAGAAGGGGCGCAACCATATCATCATCAGCGCCATTGAGCACCCCGCGATCTACGACACCGCCAAGAAGATGGCGGGCGAAGGCTACGAGGTGACGATAGTGCCGGTCAACGGTGACGGCGACCTCGACCTCGCGTTCCTCAAAAGCGCGATAAAGGATACGACCGGCCTCATCTCGGTCATGACGGTCAACAACGAGACCGGCGTTCTGTATCCCGTGAAAGAGATCGCGAAGATCGCCCACGAAAAGGGGATACTGTTCCATACCGACGCGGTGCAGGCGATCGGCAAGATGCCCTTCAGTGTAAAGGATATCGACGCAGATTTCGTGACGCTGTCGGGCCATAAGGTCTATGCTCCCAAAGGGGTCGGCGCCCTCTATATAAAGAAGGGAAAGCGGCTCGATCCGCTGCTGACCGGCGGTCATCAGGAGAATAACCGGCGCTCCGGGACCGAGAATGTTGTCGGAATGGTGGCGATGGGCGCGGCGCTGGAACTGGCGACGGGCGAAATGGCGGCCGATCGTGAACGGATCGGGAAGATCCGCGACGAGTTCGAGCGGCGGGTGCTCGCCGAGGTGCCGCACGCGCGGCGCAACGGCGGCGCAGACAACCGGCTCTACACCACCAGTAATATCAGTTTCCGATTCGTCGAGGGAGAGGCGATACAGCTCAAACTCGACTACCACGGCATCGCCGTTTCGACCGGTTCGGCCTGTTCGTCGGGGACGCTCGACCCGAGTCATGTCATCACCGCGATGTGTCACGACGACGAGGATGCCCATTCGAGCATCCGTTTCAGCTTCGGCAAGTATTCGAAGATGGAGGATGTCGGCTATGTGGTCGACCGGATCAAAGAGGTCATCGCGCAACTCCGCAGCTTCTCTCCGCTCTACGATAAGTTTATGAATTCAAAAGGAAAATGAGGAAGCCATGAACTACACTGAAAAGGTCATGGACCATTTCATGAACCCGCGCAATGTGGGCAAGATCGAGGATGCCAACGCCATCGCCGAGGTGGGGAACCCCTCGTGCGGCGATGTCATCAAGATGTACCTCAAGATCAATGGCGACATGATCGAGGACATCAAGTTCCAGACCTTCGGGTGCGGCGCCGCCATCGCGGTGAGTTCCATGACCACCGAGATGGTCAAGGGGAAATCGCTCCAGAACGCGCTCGATGTCACCCGCGATCAGGTGGCCGACGAACTGGGGGGACTCCCCGCCGTCAAGATGCACTGCTCCAATCTCGCCGCCGACGCGCTCCATCAGGCGGTGAAGGCCTATATGAAGGACCATGGCATCGCCTAGCGGTAATCGCCGCGTCGCCATCGTCACCTTCGGCTGCAAGGTAAATCTTTTCGAAAGCGAACAGCTCGCCACCGCGCTATCGGGCTATACCCTTGTCGATGCCGACAACGGGGCCGATCTCTACATCGTCAACGGCTGTACCGTCACCGCGGCGGCCGACGCGCAGGTCCGTTCGATGGCGCGCCGCCTAACCCGCACCGGCGCACCGGTCATCGTCACCGGCTGTTATGCCCGCACCGACGACACCCACCGGCCGATGGAAGATGGTATCGTCTATCTGCCCGACATCGTGGCGGTGGCGAAGTATCTTGAGCGGGCGGTGAACGATGATTTTACCGTTCTGCGCGCCCGTCCCGTCATCAAGATAGAGGACGGTTGCACCGGCTCCTGCGCTTACTGCGTCATCCCTTCGGTGCGCGGCCATGATATCCGCAGCGTACCGCCCGATACGGTCGAACAACTGCTCCGCAGCGTCCATGAGCGTGGCTACCGCGAGGTGGTGCTGACCGGCATCCATGTCGGGAAGTACGGCCACGAACGGGCGGGCGGGGCGCGGCTTGCCGATATCGTGGAGCTGGCGCATGCCATCGTCGGTCGGGTGCGGCTGAGTTCACTTGAGGCCGACGAGATAGACGACCGACTATTGGCCCTCGCCGCCGCCGGGAAGATCGTGCCGCACTGGCATATACCGCTACAGGCTGGAAGCGACACGGTGCTCCGTGCGATGCGTCGCCCCTACGATACCAGACTTTTCGCCGAGAAGATGCGCGCCGTCGTGGCCGCTTACGCCGAACCGCCCGCCATCGGCACCGATATCATCGTTGGGTTCCCCGGCGAGAGCGATGCCGATTTCGAGGAGGCGTTCCAGTTCATTTCGTCGCTTCCGTTCACCTACGGCCATGTCTTTCCTTTCTCGCCGCGCCCCGGCACCCCGGCGGCCGAACTGCACAAGAAGATCGGCGTGTCGCCCGAAGTGAAAAAGGAGCGGTCGCGCCGTATGCGTGAACTGTTCGCCGAAAAGAAGCGCGATTTTCAGCGGTCGCAGGTGGGGCGCACGATGGAGATGATACTCGAAACGGAGGTCGCTCCCGACCGGTTCGAAGGGACCACCGATACCTACTTTCAGTTGACCTACCGCGGGAAAGGTGCGGTCAAAGAGCTTAAAAAAGTCGTTATCAGGAAAGAAGGGAAAACTTATTTCGCGGAAGAGGCGTAGAACTCACCCCGGCGTTCCGCCTCCCCTCTCTTGCAGCAAGAGAGGGGTCAGGGGGTGAGTTGCGTCCCGAAATACTGTTCGATGCGGGGGAGGCTCTCCCTGAAGTCGGCCGGTTCGAGTTCGAAGACCGCCGTATCGAGCGCCATTTTTGAAAATCCTTCCATGATCGCCGGGTAGTCGACATCGCCTTTCCCGAGCGGCCAGTGATGGTCGTCGGTGCCGTCGTTATCGTGCAGATGGATATGGGCGATGCGGGCGCCGAGATGGTCGATGAAGTCGGTTATCGGCCGTTTCGCGAAACAGCGGACATGCCCCACATCGAGACAGAATTTCGTGTCGGGGTCCTGCGCGATCATCGCGTCGAACAGCACGAAATCCTCTTCATAGGTATTTTCCCACCGGAGCGACACCCCGTGGGCGCGGGCATGAAGTTCCAATCGCGCTTTCCGTTCAAGGAACCGGCTCAGCCACGGATTCCACGAATGGGATCCCAACAGCGCCGGGATGGTGGTGTGGGTGACCGCCGCGGTGATACCCAGACGCGCGCAGAATTCGAGCCCTTCACGCAGGGTCCGTTCCGAATAGTCGGCGATCCAGCGGTCGTAACAGCCGATATTGAGTCCGTAGAAGGGCAGGTGGACCGAGAGTTCGTAACCTTTCAGATCGCGGGCGAGCCGTTCGTAGGCGGCATCGTCGAGCGACCGCAGGAACGAGGGATCGTTGAGCGTTATCTCTATGCCGAAGGTGTGGCCCAGCGCGTGGTGATGGGCGAGGCTCTGTTCGACATCGGCGGTCAGGTAGCGTAGTTTCTCGAAGACCATGAAGCGCATCGGGGACTCCGTTTCAAAAAGCGTTGCGACTATACCGGGCGGGGGGCGGTTTGTCAATGGAGAAAATATCTTGAGGAGTTCTTCTGATTGACTTCCCTTTACCGCTTCGATACAATGGCGCAACGAAAAGGGAGAAGCCGCCCCGCATGAATCCCATCGCACGCTACCTTGAACTGCGCGAACGGATAGACGCCGAATCGGCGCGCCTGACCGCCGTGCACGGCGATAATATCGTCTGCCGTCCCGGCTGCACCGGCTGCTGCGTCAACTTCACCGTTTTTCCGGTCGAGTTCTTTGCCATCCTCCGCGAGATGGAACGCGACGGCCTGAAGCCGCACGAAACCCAGTTCGACACCGCCGCCACCTGCGGGTTCCTGCACGAAGGGTTCTGCCGCATCTACCGCTATCGCCCGATCATCTGCCGCACCCATGGCCTGCCGATACTCTTTCTCGACGACACCGGCGGGACGCTCAAGTGGGAGGTCAGCTTCTGCGAACTCAACTTCACCGGCGCGAGCGCGGTCGAATTCACCGACGAGACGCTGCTCGACCTCGAGGCGCTCAACACCGAACTCTACCTCATCAACCGCGATCTCGTCGCGTCGCTCCATGAGAAGAAATACCACGAAAATTCACGGATACCACTGCAAGAACTGTGCAAAAAACCGGAGGAACGATGAAAAGAGTTATCGCCCTGTGCGTCACGCTGATGATGAGTACGCTCGCTTTCGGAGGTGAACCGATGAACGACACCATCAAGACCATCATGAACCGCAAGAGTGTCCGCGCCTACAAAGAGGGGCCGGTCAGCAAGGAACAGCTGGAGGTCATCGTCAAGGCGGGCATGGCGGCGCCGACCGCCGTTGACAAGCGGCCGTGGGAATTCATCGTCGTCACCGATAAGGCGATGCTCAAGAAACTCTCCGATGTCCTTCCCTACGCGAAGATGGTCGAGAAGGCGGGCGCGGCGATCATCGTCGCGGGCGACCTTGACCGTCAGCAGGGCGGGCGCGAATCGGACTTCTGGATGGTCGACTGCTCGGCGGCGACCGAGAATATCCTTCTGGCGATCGAGTCGCTCGGGCTTGGCGCGGTGTGGACGGCGGTCTATCCCGACAAGGAGCGGATAGAGGCGGTCCGCAAACTGCTCAAGATACCGTCGACCGTCGTGCCGCTCAATGTCATCCCGGTCGGTATCCCGACCGGCGCCGAGAAGCCGAAAGACAAATGGAACCCGAAACAGTTGCATTGGAACGGGTGGTAAAACAAAGGAGGAAAAGATGGAAAATAAAATTGAAAAGAAAGTACCAACTGAAGAGGATATCAAAGAAGCGATGATGCTTTATCCACTTTATCTTGAAGATATAAAAGATGGCAAAGCACGACAGTGGCAATTAATGGTTTTTTTCTTTTCATTGCAAGGGGCTTTGATCCAAATACAAGAAAAAATATTAATCGACAAGATGCTGGTGTCATTTATAATAACGATATCAATATTTTTTGCGATTTTGTATTATGGGTATTACATGTCTCGCTCTAGAGAAAGAAAAGAGTCATTAAGAGAATATTTTTCAGAATCCATTAAATCTTCAGTTTTTAAACTCCCGCAAGAAAAGAAAAACTGTTGTAGCAATTGTTGTGTTAAATTTGTTTCTGAAAATATAATGACAATTCTTTTCTTGTTTCTTATTGTGGTGATACAATGGATTATATATAAGAATGTGTTGTGAGAGCCCATATGGTGCAATTACGAACAATAGCCGCTTTTTTCTGCGCGGCGTCGGCTTCGGCTGCGCCTCGTCGGGCGATCTGCCGCCGCTCCAGACGGTGGCGAAACTCGACATTGACCGCTATCTTGGCAAGTGGCACGAGATAGCGCGGTTCGATGCCCGTTTCCAGCGCGGCTGCGTCGGGTCCACCGCCGAGTACGCCATCCTTCCCGACGGCCGTATCTCGGTCAAGAACACCTGCCACAAGGAGACGGCCGACGGCGAACTGAAAGAGGCGACCGGCGTTGCGTGGCTTCCCGATCCGGCCGAACCGGCGAAACTCCGCGTCCGTTTCTTCTGGCCTTTCAGTGCCGACTACTGGGTCATCGCGCTCGACGAGGAATACCAGTGGGCGGTGGTCGGCCACCCCGGTCGCGACTACCTCTGGATACTGTCGCGCACCGCGACGATGGACGACGAACTCTACCAAAAGATACTCGCCCTCATCACCGCCCAGCACTACGATGTGACGCGATTGATAAAGAAGTAGCTTCAACCTTCCGGTCCCTTGTCAAAGGGACCTTGACGAGATTTATAGTAACTCCAGCGCATCCAGCGGATGTTTGAGGAATATCTTCGCGCCGGCTGAGGCGAGTTCTTTCTTCGTCGAAAAGCCCCACAACGCCGCGCCCGCGGTCATTCCCGCCGCTTTAGCCGCGCCGATGTCGGCCGCCATGTCGCCGATGAGCATGATCTGTTCGGGCGGCCGTCCCATGATATGCGCCGCCATGAGCGCCCCATCGGGAGCGGGCTTCAGCGGCAGGTCGGCGCGCGCCCCGATGACGGCGGCGAAACGGAACGGAGCAAGGTCGCGCTCGGCGTGGAGCCGGGTGAACCGTTCATCCTTGTTGGAGAGTATCGCTTTGGGGATATCGCGTTCTTCCAGCTCACTCAACAGTTCGCGGATGCCGGGATAGCGCGGCACCCCCTTCTCTTTTTCCTGTGCATAGACGGCACGCATCTCAGGAATGAACAGGCGGATGGTCGCCTCGTCGCGCATCCCTTCCGGCAACGCCCGCTCCACCAGATTGGCCAATCCGTCGCCGACGAAACGGCGATACGATGCGGCGCGGTGAATAGGCAGGCCGCGCGCCTTGAGCGCGCCGTTCATCGAGACGGTGATGAGTTTCAGCGTATTGAGGAGCGTCCCGTCCATGTCGAAGATGATCGCGGTAACTTTCATGGAACGCGTTATAGGTTAAAGCGGGGTGGTTGTCAATGAAGGGAAAAAGAAAACCCCCGTTGCCGGGGGTTGATATTCGCGCGGCCGATCCTGCGTTATTGAAACGAGTTTAATCGGCATTGCTCCCGAGGGAGCAACGAAAGAAAGTGTTGGTGTTGACAGTAGACAGCCGTTTCCGGCTTAATTGAAAGAAACAAGAAAGACCAACCGCGCTCTTTTTGAACATCCGATTTTAAAGGAACAGTACCGACTCTACACCTGCAATCGGTGTGCCAACAATATTAGCGACAAGAATTTTATTTATAATGACTCGACATCGTTAAATATACAAAACGCCGAGCGCTTATTTCGACAGAAGTCGGAGGTCGTTGGTGTCAACTTTGATATACTATCGAAGATTTTGAGAGGAAATCATGTCAACCGTGGTTGACTTCGTGTTGACCGGAAAACAGTCCGTACACCGGACGGCGGCACGAGGGACAGTGGCCGTCGACCAGCAGATCGTCCTGAATACCGAATCCTTTCCGGGTGATAAGGAGAAGTTCGCAGGCGGCGCAGCGGGTGTCGTTCCCGTCGGTCAGTGCGCTGTTGCCAACATAGGTATACGGTATCAGCGTCTCGGTGCGGACCCGGTCGTAGATCGCCGCGATGAACGACTCGGTCGTTGCCCGGAGTTTCATCCGGTAACTCGGATGGTAGCGCGACAGATGCCAGACCTCGACACCCCGTTCGGCAAGCGCCTTACCGAGCGCGACGATGCCGTCGGCGGTGTGTATCCCCTCGATGACGAGCGTGGTGACCTCGAGCACCGTGTCGGGGTCGGCGGCGATGCGGGCGATGTTGCGGAGCACCGGGGCGAGCGCCGCGCCGCACTGGGTCCGGTAGAAATCGTCGTCGCCTTTGAGGTCGATGTTGAAGGCGTCGATGAGCGGCAGGATGCGGGAGAGCGCCTCGTCGGTGAAGTACCCGTTGGTCACCATGACGGTGCGGAGTCCCGCCGCTTTGACCAGCCGCGCCGTGTCGAGCATATAATCCTGCCAGACAGTCGGTTCGCTGTAGGTGAAACTGACGCTCTCGCACCGGTGTTTACGGGCCGCCGCGACGATATCGGCCGGGGTGACCGCTTCGGTATCCCGCCGGTCGAAGAACTCTTTCTGCGATATGGTAGAATTCTGACAGAAACTGCACGAGAAGTTGCAACCGTGGAGCGCGAGCGACAGCGTTCCGGTGCTGGGAAGGAAATGGTAGAGCGGTTTTTTCTCGATGGGATCGACCGCGAGCGATACCAGTTCGCCGTAGTTCACCGTGACGATGGTGCCGTCGCGGTTCTCGCGGATACCGCACCGGCCGCGGCCTCCCGGCGGGAGACTACAGCGGTGTTCGCAAAAGTCACAGGACCGTGTCGTCATCGGGACCGCCATTGTCATCGCTATCGGGATCGCCGTCGCCGACGAGGGACTGCGCAGGGGATTTGTCGATGAAGAAATCTTCGCCAAGGAGATAGACGGTATAGCGGGTACCGCAGGTGAATTCTTGCGCCGACTCGGTGGTGACGGCGACCGTCTCGACCGATCCGAGTATCTTTTCGCGGGTGTAAGTGATGTAGAATGCTATTGCACAGCCATGGGAAAAACACAGTTCGAACGGTTCGGTCCGCTCGCCCAGAGCGATATCGGTGGCGACCACATTGCGCTCATCCTTGTAGTTCTCGAACTCGTCGTGCAGGTAGACCTTCTTGACCACATGCTGCGATTCTGCCGGATTGACCAGCACCATCTGCGGCGGCAGGCAGACGATATCCTCGTCGGAAGGGTGGGAATCATCGCTACTGCAGGCGGCGAGCAGCAACACCGCGAAGAGCATCGGGACTATCCGCATCACGGGCGCACCTCTAAAAAACAAAGTAGACATCGACATAGCCGAGCACCGAGAATATCGTCGATTCCTGCACCGTGAATTCGTCGGGGAGGTAGAGATCGACATATTTCCCCGGTTCGAGTTCGACCTGTTTGTGTTCCACCCGCTTGAACGACAGGTCGTTGGGAAGTTTGAATTTGGTGAAGTAGGAGATATCGGTGCCGACGCGCAGGCCGGTCCGGATCGTCGGGAAGAAGAGTCCCATTTCGAGCGTCGCCCCGAGCGATCCGAAGAATTGGGGGCGCATAGTGGTGGTGCGCCGGTCGAGTCCCATGGTGAATTTGGTCCAGCGCAGTTCGAGCAGGTTGAGGTAGGCCGACGGGTGGAGGGTGAACTGACACTTGCTGGTCCCGACGATGAGCTGATAGCCGCCGTGGCCGCCGAAGTACATCGAATAGAACTGCGAATCGTAGGAGAGCGAGTAGACCTCGACATACTGTCCGTTGGTGTCGTCGCGGGTGATGCCGGGGACGAAGCCGTCGACCGACCGGTTGGCGTCGGAGGTGTCGAAGGCGAAATCGCGGGTGATGAGGCGGCGGTAGAAAAAGCCGATGTCGGGGGTGATGTACCAGCCGGTCTCGGGGTCGCCGAACGAAACGGTGACCTTCTCCTCCAGTATCGTGCCCACACCGGCGGCGGAAAGGTTATGCTTCTTGTCGTAGATGTCGACCCATGTGGTGCCGAAAAGGGTCCGCAGGTTGAGCGTCATGAAGACCGGAAGGATGAGCGGCTGGTAGTCGGGCGCCCTGATGATGCGGATCGGGTCGAGGAGTGGCAGCGGCTTGGCGATGGTCTTCGCCCCGAGCGCCGCGCGGGCCGTTTCGTAGAGCGCCGCGTCGTTCTGCAGGAGCTCGTTGAGCCGCAGGAAGAGGCGGTCGGTCGCGTCGGGCTTGAATTCCCCGGGCCAGCAGGTGTCGCAGACGACCGAGTAGCGCTTGAAGAACAGAAGCGCGTTGCCTTTATAGAGCGCCAGATCGATGGACAGATAGGGAGCGTCGTCGAGCGGGACGGAGGAGTCGAAGGAGACGGTGAGGAGCAGATCGGTATCGGTCGGGACGGTAGCGCCGGCGCCGTAATAGACCCGCGAGTTGAACGACATGATCGAACGGATGGTGCGGTCGATGAGCTGATGATACGGGCTCCAGAGGATCGGGTCGTCGAAAGGAAGGTTCTGCGCCGTGCCGCTCACGATGGTCACCGGCTTGAGCTTAGTGCCGATATTTTCCCAGACGGGGGCGGTCGGATCGTAGTCCTCCGTCGCCGCGAGGAGCAGGGTGAACAGAAGTATGAAAAGCGCCGTGGCGCTCCGTTCAGTGCGTCTCATGCTCTCCGAAAACCAGTGCCTGGAAGGTCTGGAAGCGGCAGTTCGGATCTTTCCATCCGTCACGCGGCAGCCCCGCCTTCTGGGCGAGATAGGTGAGTGTCGTTTCAAGGTCCCACCCCTGTTCGGGGGCCACCTGCGGCAGGAAGAGCGCCTGCCGCCCCTTGAGCGACAGTATCATCCCGTCGCGGCCGATCCGGATGTCGCGCCACGAGCCGACCGGTTTGGGGACCGTCAGTATCGATATCTCGATGGATATATCGTTCAGTTCGTCCGGTTCTACCGCCGGGAAACGCGGATCGAAGAAGGCCGACTGGATCGCCATCGACCGTATCCCCTCGGGAAGCGTCCGGTCGCCGATGACGGTGCCGATACAGCCGCGCAGGTCGCCCTCCTTTTTGAGGGTGACGAACAGGCCGTTCTTTTCGGTGTACGCCGGGTCGCCCTTGAGCCGTTCCCAAGTGGCGGACGGGGTCCCGAGCAGTTTTTCCTCCAGCCGTTCGCGGGCCAGCCGCAATAGGTCGCGTTTCTGATCGCTCGTCAGTTCCATCGTTTTCTCCCTCAGCCGTGGAACAGTATCGTCGCGTAGCAGACGAAATCGTCGCTCTTCCCCAGTATGTCGCACGAGGTGTAGTAGCCGGCCGTTTCGCCCGTGAGACCGCGCAACTCCATCAGCCGCGACAGGACCAGCGCCGGGTTGATGCCGCAGATCGACGGCTCTTCGCGGTCACGGTCGGCGAAGGCGTTGGCGTAGTCGTGCCGCGCGATGTAGCCGGCATATTTCCGGTCGTGCGTCGCCACTTTTTCAAGTACGCCGTCGAGACTCCCCGCGAACGGCGTGTAGCCGAAACGGTCGCCGTAGTGGGTGAAGTCGCTCGAGGCGATGAAGGCGGTCGCCGCCGGGTCGAGCGGCGCGGTCGCCGCTGCTATCGCTTCGGCAAAACGGCGCATCGTCGTTTCGTTATCAAGATGCGGGATGAGCAACAGCGCGACGGCGGCATCGGGAAGGATGCGTTTGATGAACGGCAGGAACATCTCGGCGCTGTGCTCCGCCTCGGCGGCGCGGTTCATCTCGGCGAACGGCGCGCCGGAGAATAGGCCGGTGATGCCGGGAATATCGCCCAGCGGCGTCGCGAGTTTGTCGAAGTCGCCGTAGCCGATCCGGTCGCCCGGCAGGAGGGTGTAATGGCTCGGCGCGAGGATGACGATATGGCGCAGGGCGGGGTCGCAGTTGCGGAAGAACGGCGCGATGCCGCGTCCCGAAAAGGTATGCCCGGCGTGCGGCAGGACCGCGCCGCGCACCGTGTCGGGCAGTTTCTCCGCCCCGTTCACGAACCGGTCGATCGCCCGGCCGAGCGCCTTGGGATCGGCGTCGTACCAGCTCCCGGCGAATTTCGCGCGCCGCGTCAGACCCATCATATCATTCCCACCAGACCAGATACGAACTTGCATTTATCTCGGCGCGGTAGCCGTCGGGGGCGGTGACCACCGGCACATAATCCTCGCCGTCAAGGTAGCCTTCGAAGGCGAAGGTGTTCTCGCCCGACACGAGCGAATCGGTCACCTCGGCGACCCACGGCGTCACATTGAGCCCGGGGCACCAGCCGGCGCGGCCGAAGGGCCACGAACCGTACTGGTTGGGGAGGACGCCGTCCTTTATCTGCTGGATACAGCCGTCGTTGGTCGCGGCCAGCGGATGGTCCTTCTCGTAGTTCGTGCCGTTGACGACGAACACCGATTCGAAGGGGCAGAACTCGGCGCAGTTCTCCTGTTCCGAGCCGTTGCCGTGGCCGGTGATGTAGGCGACGATGGCCGCCTTGGTGACCCCGGCGGGCAGCTCAAAGGCCACCGGTTCGTACTGCGCGTTGTAGTTCTCGTCGAACCGCGGGTTGCCGGCAAAGAGTTTCTTGATGCCGGTCGGCGCCGGGTCGCCGCCGGTGGTGAGCCGGAACGACAGATAGTTCTTCACCTGAAAGCCCCAGACATAGAGCCGGAACTTGAGCGTGCCGCCCGACGCAAAGAGCGGCATCAGCGCGGAGATATCGGTCACCCAGCGCCCCCCCATACCGTAGGGAGTTATCCAGCGCGCCACCTCGGTGCCGCAGGTGTCGGTGTCGTCGGGTCCGCAGATGTAGAGATGCATGATCCGGTCCCATTCGCAGGCCGCCTGCGAGGTGCAGACCTGCGTCAGATCGACCGCGAGTCCGGTGACATCGGCCATCTCGGCGGCGGCGGGGAACTCAACCTCAAAAGTGATCGTCTCGCTCGCGAACTCTTCACCGTCGATGCCGGTCAGTATCAGCGGCTCCGCCTCGGCGGCGAGTTTTTCTTCCCGGTCGACAGCGAAGTTCCAGTAGGCCGCCTCATAGCCGGCCATCTCGAAGTCGGCCTTCTGCGTCTGCCAGTTGAGCGGCAGGCCGCTGCCGCGTATCTTCTGGGCGCGGTCGATGCCGAGGAGGAACGCCGATCCGCCGGTGTACCATTCCGACAGCCAATTGCCGAGGTTCGCCGCCCCCTTCGCCACGAAATGGAGGCGCGGCGTCCAATGTTCCGGATCGTCGACGACATTGAGCGCCAGTTCCGCCTCTTCGCGGACCGGGGCGAGCACCTCGGCCACCAGATCGTCGGTCGCGCCGGCGATGAAGAAATAGTGGACATTCTTCGGCGAGTTCATCAGGAGCGTCACCAGCCGCGATTCGAACATCTGCTTCGAGTAGGAATTCGACGCGCGGTAGAAGAGGAACACATAGTTCTCCTTCCCGTCCCAGTTTTCCTCAAGGCCCCAGTCGCCTTCATCTATCGGTACGGTAAGGTCGGCCGCCGTGTCGCCTATCGCGATGCCGTAGGGCCCTTTATTGAACAGCGGGTTGCCGCTGTCGACATCGTCGTCGTTCAGTAAGTCGTCGCCGTCGGCGATGACGCTGTCGGTGTCGGCGGCGCAGGAGTCGGCGTCGACCGGATCCTTCTTGTCGTCGGAACAGGCGCACAGAGCGCCGAGGAGGATGCACAGGGTCAGAAAAGTCGCGATGCGCGTCATGGCGGTTCCCTCACGGAAAAGTTCTCCTCCTATTAAATAAATATAATGGGAAAAGGCAAGGGGAGGCTCCGCAACTCGCCGCCGTCCTCTTTTTTTGTTGACAAGTACCTATTCGTAGGTATATTTCCCCCGTTTTTGATGGTTCATATGAAGGAGTTGTCCCATGATGCCGACATATCGTCCGAGTCGGGTCCACCGTAAGAAGACCCACGGGTTCCGCCACAAGATGCGTACCGCCGACGGCCGCAAGGTCCTGCAGGCCCGCCGCCGCAAGGGACGCAAACGGCTCGCCGTCGACATCTACAAGAAATAGTCAGCACCCGCGCCGTGGGGAACTTCTCCTTCAGCCGCGCGGAACGCATCCGTTCAAGAACCGAATTTCAGGCGCTCAAGGTGAACGGTGCGGTTTTTCGCACCCGAAAACTGCTTTTCAACTTCGGCCCCGCCGCCCTGCCGTCGCGCTTCGGCTTGGTGGTGACCAAGAAGGTGGGCGAGTCGGTCTTCCGCAACCGGGTGAAGCGGTGGCTGCGCGAGGCGTTCCGGCAGAACAAGTATGGCTTTATCGCGCCCATCGAGCTCATCATCGTGCCGCGCGTCTCCGACCTGTCGTTCGCCGATATAGAACAGGATCTCCGCTATTTTCAGAAATGGTACAATGAAAAGAACGCTCGTCGCGCTCATTGAGGGATACCGCCGGTATCTCTCGCCCTATCTCGGCAGGAATTGCCGCTTCCATCCCACCTGCTCGGCCTATACCATCGAGGCGATCGAGAAGAAAGGGGTGGTGAAGGGGCTGCTGCTCGGCGCGTGGCGCATACTCCGCTGTAACCCGTGGAACCCCCATTTCGGCCACGATCCCGTGAAGTGAGGTACCGATGAACAAGAACATGATACTGGCGGTCGTCCTGTCGGTCGTCGTCCTCTATGTCTGGGGAGAATTCTTCGCCCCCAAACCGCAGCTGCCGCCCGAACAGCCGACGCAGGGCCAGAGCGCCGCGCCGCAGGAGAAGAGCGACACCGCCCTCGCGCAGGGGCCCGATGCCGCGTCTCAGGCGGTCCCGCAGGTCGCCAAGCCGGTAGAGGGCGATCTGTTCCGTCCCGGCACGGTCGCGGCCACCCTCAAGAACCCGGTACAGAAAGGCCGGCTGGCGGGAACGGCGATGGGGCTCGACTATGCCACCGACGGCGGACGGCTCACGGCGCTCCCGGTGACCGGCGAGAAGTACCAGAACAAGAAACTCGATATGCTCATGGCGCTCAAGGAGGGGACCTACTTCCTTGAGATGTCGTCGGTCTTCACCGCCGAACCGCACTATCTTCTCGACGGTACGGCCGCCGACGCGGTGAATTTCCGCTACGAACAGGAGGGCATCACCGAGTTCAAAACGATACGGCACGCGGGCGATTATCTGATCTCCGTTTCCAAAAAGATCGTCAACAACTCGGCCGCGCCGCTGGTATGGCGTCCCGCCCTGCGCTACCAGTCGATACATGCCGACGACAAAATATTCAGCTCTTACGGCAAGGTCTTCGAGTTCCTCGTCAAGACCACCACTGAAGGGATGAAAGAGCCTTCCGACCGCGAGGGGCTGATCAAGCATTCGCAGGGGAAGCAGGTGCAGTGGGCCGGCGTCAACTACGGCTTTTTCCTCTACGCGGTGGTCGCGGGGGAAAAAGATGCGCTGATGGTCGACGGCACGGTCGACGGCAAAGAGAACCGCACCATCCTCACCGTGGCGCGCGATGAATTCACCATCGCCCCCGGCCAGACGGCCGAGGCGGCCTTCACCGTCTTCATGGGACCCAAAGAGATACGGCTTCTCGAACAGGCGGGGAACGATCTGCGCTCGTCGGCGAGCCTCGGCTGGTTCGGCTTCCTCGCCGAACCGCTTCTGTGGATACTCAACTTCTTCTACGACTATGTGAAGAACTACGGTCTGGCGATCATCTTCCTGACCATACTCGTGAAACTGCTTCTCTGGCCGCTCTCCGACGCCTCCTACAAGTCGATGGCCAAGATGAAGAAGCTGATGCCCAAGGTCGAAGAGCTCAAGAAGAAGTTCAAGGAGGACAAGGAGTCGCTCAATAAAGAGATCATGCTCATGTATCAGAAGGAGGGGGTCAACCCGCTGGGCGGCTGTCTGCCGATCCTGATACAGATGCCGATCTACATCGCGCTTTATTCGATGCTCAACAACGCGGTCGAGCTCTACAACGCCGGCTTCCTCCCCTTCTGGCTGGTCGATCTGTCCGAGAAGGATCCCTATTTCATCCTGCCGGTCGCCCTCGGCGGCTTCATGTTCCTGCAACAGAAGATGACGCCGACCCAGATGGACAACCAGCAGGCGAAGATCATGCTCTATGTGATGCCGGTGATGTTCGCCGGGTTCATGCTGTTCCTTCCCGCCGGACTCAATCTCTACATACTCGCCAATACGCTCCTTGGCATCCTTCAGCAGTGGCTGGTCAATAAGAAGTACGGCTAGGACGCTGCGCTCCCGTCACGGTTTCTCGCACACCACCCCGACGCGGTCGACCAGATCGCCCGCCGCGCCGAGCAGGCGCCGGATGACCCAGCCGGGGGGGCAACTGTACCGGAAGCGGGTCCCCTCGTCGTTCCTGCCGGGCGCCGAGAGCGGCGAGAGGCGGTCGCCGGTACGGCAGAGCGGGCCGAGTTCGGCGACGAATTCGCCGTAGCGGCCGTGGATGCCGGCGAACTCGCTTCGGTCGGGACAGCGCAACTCACAGGGGTCGGAGACCGGTTTCCCGAGCGTTGAGGCCGCTTCGCCGTCGCAGAGGAGCGCCGCGCTCCCGACATGTCCGTCACGACGCGATATCGAAAGTCCGCGTGCCGGCCGTTGACATGAAACCCGTTGCGGAGTGCCGCCGGGTCCGCCGAATATCTTGGAAACACTGCCGTCGGCGAAAGGCTGTTCGGCCTCAGAATCCCAGAAGGTCAGGTGGACACCGTGGAAAGTGGGGGCTCCCGGCGGCCTCCGCTGGGGGACCTTGTCGTTGTGGACGATGAAGCGGCGCGGCGCGGCGGAGTTCAGTTTCAGATTCTTGCGCAGATAGTGCCGCGCGAGCGGCGCGACCTGACCGCCGTTGTCGAACCCCTCGAAGGAGAGCGAGAACGATTTCGTCTCGGCGGCGAGATGTCCGGCGATGCCGATAAGCGAACGGAGGCTGTTGCGCGCGTCGACCGTCGCATAAAAACGGTGGGTCGAGAGGGACATGGCGGCGGCGATCGCGGCGAAGAGGAGTATCGCGGCGGCGGCGCCTGTTCTTCCCGCGCGGCAACGCAGGCCGTCAAGGAGAAGCGCGAGCGGTGCGAGAGCGAACGGCATCAGCAGGTTGAGATAGTGGGGGTAGAAGTGCCGTCCGCCCAGCGCGACAAGGAGCGTCGAGGTCGAAAAACCGGCGATGAGGGCCCAGACGAGTCGATGCTTCGGTTCGTCGATATCCCGTGCGATAAAAGCGCGAAACGCGGCGGCCGACCCGGCGAGGAGCGCGGCGGCGGAAAGGGATATCGACAGCAGAAGCAACGCCGTTTCGATGCGCGGCAGAAGACGGAGATGCCGCGAGAAGTCGTCCGAGAAGAAGTAATGACGGGTCTCGCAGAAGTCGTGCCAGAAACCGCTCGACAGATGGTAGCCGATCTCGGCGCTTGAGAAGGAGACGAGGGTGATGAGTGAATTGAAAAAAGTGGTGGGGCCATCCTGCGCCGTGACATCGGAGGAGGGTGTTTCGAAGAGGATCCGGAGATTCACAAAGTCGTTGCGCATGTCGTCGAACATCGTCGGCAGGTAACAGAACGCCGCGGCGAGTATGCCGATCAGCAGCGCCTTCGGATCGATCCGCACCGGACGGTCGGAAAGAAAGAGGACGAGCGCGGCGACCCATGCGACCGGAGCCGAGAGATGTATCTGAGGCAAGGTCAACGCGAGAAAAAACGCGGTCGCCTGCCACCCGGTGCCGTCGCGTCCACGGGAGGCGGCATAGAGAAGCGCCGTTGCCCATACCGGTGCGAGGTTCGAGGCCCAGAGACGGTCGCTGTAGAGGATGTCCCACGGCGCCACGGCAAAAAGGGCGAGTCCGAAAAGGGCTGCCCCCGCCCCGACGAGGCGGCGCAGGAGCAGAAAGAAGAAAAGCCCGGCAAGCGTATGCAGGAACGCCATGAAGATACCGCCTATGTAGGGGTGGCGTCCGAAGATGAAGGGAGCCGCCGTTAGCAGGTTGAAGAGCGGGCCCGGAAGGTGCGCATTGCCCCCCGTTACCGCAGGGCCGTAGAGCGACAGCGACCGCTCGGCGTGGGCGAAGGTAACCGCTTGCTCGTAGAAAGTGCGCTCGTCGGTGGTGAATCGGGCGAACGGTACCGCGATGATGCGCAGTGTAAGGGCCGTCAACAACAGCAGAAAAACCACAACAAAGATAGGTCGACCCCGTTTGCCGGCGGACATGCTGCCCTCTTGATCCGGCGATTTAGTATCGGGGAGGACCGTTTTTTATTATCGTTATTCCGGGAATCCC
>CAYPQK010000019.1:0-36849 GCA_964412895.1 uncultured Spirochaetales bacterium | reverse complement strand
GTCATCAACAGCGGCCACTCCTTTCCGCAGAGCCGACTCACGATAAACCTGAGTCCCGCGAGCGTTCCCAAGGAAGGGGCCGGATTCGATCTTCCCATCGCGGTGGCGCTCATGGCCCATGTCCACTCGTTGCCGGTGACGCTGGTGGCCGATTACCTGATCATCGGCGAACTGGGACTCAACGGCGAAGTGAAGCCGGTGGCGGGGATACTGCCGCTCGCCATCGCGGCGCGCGACCACGGCCTCAAGGGGCTCATCGTCCCCGAAAAGAACGCCCGCGAGGCGGCCGCCATCAGCGCGGTGAAAGTGATCGCGGTGTCGCACATCAACCAGATACTGGAGGTCCTGCGCGGCGCCGAGCCGTACCTGTTCGTCCCCGACCGCGCCGCCGAGGTGCGGCTCAAGCACCCCGATTTTTCCGATGTGAAAGGGCACGAACAGGCGAAACGCGCCATCGAAGTGGCGGCGGCGGGGGGCCATAACCTGCTGATGATCGGATCGCCGGGGTCGGGCAAGACGATGCTCGCGCGGCGCATCCCGTCGGTCCTGCCGCTCTTGGAAGAGGAGGAGCGAGTAGAGACCACCAAGATATTCAGCGTCGCGGGGCTCATGACGGGCGAAGGGCTGGTGGTCGAACGGCCGTTCCGCAGTCCGCACCACACGCTGTCGGATGTCGCCCTCGCGGGGGGCGGAGTGCCGCCACGGCCCGGTGAGATATCGCTTGCCCACAACGGCATCCTCTTCCTCGACGAATTTCCCGAGTTTAAGAAGAACGCCCTTGAGGTCCTGCGCCAACCGCTCGAGGACGGCGAGATCACGATATCGCGCGCCGTTTCCACGGTGAAGTTCCCGTCGAGTTTCATGCTGGTCGCCTCGATGAACCCGTGCCCATGCGGCTACCTTTTCGACCGCAAGCACGCCTGCACCTGTTCGCCGGTGGCGGTGCAGAAATATCAGCACAAGATATCGGGACCGCTCCTCGACCGCATCGACATATCGGTCATCGTCAACTCGGTCCCTTATGACGACCTGCGGAAAAAGGGAGGCGGCGGCGAACCGTCCGAAACGATGCGCTCCCGGATAGCGAACGCCCGAGCGACGCAGGCGCAGCGGTTCCACGGACGGCCTTATCTTACCAACTCCCGGATGGCTCCCGCCGACATAGAGAAGTTCTGCACCCTTACCCCGACGGCCGAAGCGCTGCTTAAGGCGGCCATCGAGAAGATGGGCATCTCGACGCGCGGTTACGCCAAGCTCCTGAAGGTCAGCCGCACCATCGCCGATCTCGCCGGGGCGGCCATCATTGACACGCCGCACATCGCCGAAGCGATCCAGTACTACAACCGTTCGGTATTCAACCAGTAGATAACGGGCTGTTTTCCTTTCGGATAAAAATTTGCCTTTTTGAGGTGGTGGCGTACTATCGGCCCCGTTAAGGTTCCGTGTCATATTAACCGAAGGATGGGAGGTACCTGTGAAGAAGTTCATCGTTCTCATGACCGTCGCATTCGTCTTCGCGCTCGTTTCGGCGCAGACCGCTCCGGCCGCCAAGGCGCCCGCCGCTGCTCCGGCCAAGGCCGCTCCGGCCGCCGCTGTTGCTCCGGCCGCCGCTCCGGCGCCCGCCGCTGTCGCCCCGGCCGCCGCCCCCGCCGCTGAAGTCGCCGTGAAACCGGCCGATCTCAAGAAACAGCAGAAGGTGCAGATGACCGAACTCACCAAGGCGCACAAGACCGCCAAGGATGAGCTTGACAAGAAGCAGAAAGAAGAGAAGACGGCGCTCGACACCGAGTGGAAGACCAAGATCGCCGACACCAAGAAAGCCAACGATGAGGCGCTCAAGGCCGAGACCGACAAGACGAAGAAGGCCGAGCTCAAGAAGGCTCAGGGCGAAGCGATGAAGGCGATGAAGGCCGAAGAGAAGACCAAGAAGGACGAACTCAAGAAGAAGCATGCCGACGAGAAGAAGGCCCTGAAGGATGCGCAGGATGCCGAAAAGAAGGCGCTGAAAGAGAAACACGACGCGGAACTCGCGGCCCTCAAGGCGGCGAAATAGTCCCTACCGACTCTTATCTTTTCCGGCCCGGGCCTCGTGCCCGGGCTTTTTTTCAGTGGTCGCTTTTCTCGTCATCGGTTCCAGCAGGGCAACCGCCTCGATATGGCCGGTGTGCGGGAACAGATCGACCGGCTGGACCTCGGCCACGCGGTAACCGTGGAGTTCAAGCAGTGCAAGGTCGCGGGCGAGTGTCTGCGGGTCGCAGGAGATGTAGACGATCCGCTTGGGCCGTGCCGCGGCGAGCATGAGGAGCAGCGGTTTGTCGCAGCCGGCGCGCGGCGGGTCGAGTATGACCACCGCAGGATTGATCTTCTTGTTGATGAGGCGCGTGACCTCCTTGACCACATCGCCGGCGATGAAATGGGCGTTCTCCACGCCGTTCAACTTCGCGTTGCGTTCGGCATCGGCGGTCGCGTCGGTCGAGAGTTCGATGCCCCAGACCGCTTTCGCCTGTTTCGCCGCCGGTATCGTGAGCGTTCCGGCGCCCGAGTAGAGGTCGAACACGACCTCCGTATTGCCGATGGCGGCGAATTCGAGCGCGGTGCGGTAGAGCACCTCGGTCTGCGCGTGGTTCACCTGATAGAAGGAGTTGGGAGAGAGTTCGAAGGTGTGGCCGAGCAGTTTGTCGGTAAGGGTGGCGGTACCCCAGACGACGCGGTTCTCACGGGCGAGGATGACGCGGCTTTTCTTGGTATTCTCGTTGATGACGATGCCGGTCAGCGCCGGGACCGCCTCCCGCGCCGCCGCGACGAACTCCTCCACCGCCGGCAGGTTCTTGCCGTTGAGGACGATGATGAGCGTCACCGCGCCGGTGGCGAACCCTTTGCGGGTCATGAGCGTCCGGACCAGTCCGTCGCCCTCCCGTTCGTCGTAGGGTTCGAGCCGGTGTTTCTTCATGTGGGCGAGAAGCACCGCCTTGAGGGTGTCGGCCTCGGGATGCTGGATGAGACAGCCGCGGTTGGTGACGATGCGGTAGCTGACCGGCGCGTAGAAACCGATGACGGGGAATTTCCCGTCGCGGCCGACCGGATACTGCACCTTGTTGCGGTAGCCCCACGGATCCTTCATGCCGATGGTCGGCCGGACCAGCACCGACCGGTCCTCGAGCGTCTTCTGGAGCGCCGCCTTCACGATGCGTTTTTTGAGCGCCAGTTGTTCGGGGTAGGCGAGCATCTGCAGGGTGCAGCCGCCGCAGCGGCCGAAGACGGGGCATTTCGGTTCGACGCGGTGGGGCGAGGGCTCGACGATCTTCTTGATCTCCGCTTCGGGATAGATGTCCTGCGGGTTCCTGATGTGGAGAGCGACCTTCTCGCCGACGATGAGTCCGGTGACCAGTATCTTCTTGCCGAAGGTGTGGATGATGCCGGCGCCCGACGGATCCTGCGCGTCGACACTTACCGTGACGGTCCGTTCGAGCGACGAAGCATTACGCATGAAATCCTCCCCAATAGCGTGAGGTCCCTTATCGCCCGTAACGCCGCGCATGTCAAGGATACGGCGGGATTCTTGCCTTTTAACGGCCTCACGGTATAGTGGGGCGGAACCGTGCACCGAAGGGGGAGAGCATGTTCTTCTGTGTCGATATCGGCAACACCAATACCGTCGTGGGCATCGCCGAAAAGGGGGCGATAACGGCCCGCTGGCGCATCGTCACCGACCGCAACGCCACCTTCGACGATCTCGCCGCGAAGTTCCACCCGCTCATGACGCTCGCCGGGGTCGACCGCGCGGCGGTCGCCAAGGTCATCGTCAGTTCGGTCGTCCCGGTGGGGGACCACGGCTGGGAACGCTTCGCCCGCGAATACTTCGGGAAGGAGGCGCTCTTCGTCGGCGCCGGGACGAAGTGCGGCATCACCCTCGCCGTCGATAACCCGCACGAGGTGGGGGCCGACCGCATCGTCAATGCCGTGGCCGCCATCGCCCGCTATCCCGAGGGTGCGCTGGTGGTCGATTCGGGGACCGCGATAACCATAGATGTGGTCGCGCCCGACAAAAGCTACCGCGGCGGCGCCATCATGCCGGGGATGCTCGTGTCGCTCGAAGCGCTCGCGGCGCGGACCGCGAAACTGCCGCGGGTACACCTCGACAAACCGCAGCACGCGCTCGGCCGCAGTACCGCCGCCGGCATCCAGAGCGGCATGTATTACGGGTTCGCCGGGATGATAGACCGCGTCATCGAGGAGATCCTGCCCGAACTCGATTTCAGGCCGCGCATCGTGGCGACCGGCGGGTTGGCGGGGGGGATCGCCGCGGTGTCGCGCCACATAGAGCTCTACGACCGCGACCTGACGCTTCGCGGCCTCGATATCATCGCGTCGATGAACTAGAGGGTCCGCTATGGTCGCGTGGCAGAACGCCGAGAATTCATTCCAGAGACGGGCGATACTCGAACATCTCGTTCCCACGACGCGCGACGAATATGTCGATGCGGTCATCGCCTTGGCCGAGGATGAGGACGAGGCGATCCGGTCGCTCGCCTTCACGCTGCTCCGGACGCTCGACATCGCCGATCTCAACAGCCGGGCGACCGCCGCCGCGACGCGCCGGACCGTCCGGTCGCTCGTCCGTTACTGCGTCACCAATCCCCACCCGGGACTCCTCGCGCGACTCCTCAATTCGAAGCGGATGCCGTGGTCGCTGGTGAAAGAGTTCTGGATGACGCCGCAGGAGGAACTGTGGCGGACGCTCGTCGCCAATAAGAACTTCATCATCTTCTCGCATCCCGAGAACACCGCGATAGCGGCCTTCATCGATTCGTTCAACAAGGCCGTCGCCGCGGTCTACCGCGAACAGATAAGTTGGGTGACCCCCAAGGAACTCGCCGCGTTCGTGCCGCCCCCCGAGGCTGAAGATGCGCCGCTCGCCGCGCCGGCCGCCGCGCCGGCGGCGACCGACGACTTCGCCGGCCGCGTCGTCATCAAGGGGATCGACACCTTCCACGGCGGCATCGAGGCCGACGGGATAAGTCTCGACGATCTGGTCGCGCCCGGGCAGGAGATGAATGTCTCGGGGGCGCTGTTCGACACCGGACAGGATGTGATCGCGCAGGAGGACGAGGTCATCGACCTCGATTCGATAGAACTCGATGTCCCCGATTTCCTGCTGGCCGAGAACCCGTTCGCCGGGATGGCGGCCGACGAGATCGCCCTGCACAAGCAGAAGATAGCCGACATCATCGGGCATCTTACGATGGGAGAGCGGGTCAAGCTCGCCACCGTCGGCAACATGGAGGCGCGCAAGATACTCATCAAGGATCAGCGCCGGATCGTCGCGATCGCGGTGCTCGGCAACGGCGGCATCACCCCGGGCGAGATCGCGGCGCTTGCCGTGAATCCCACCACCTTTCAGGATATCATCGAACATATCGCCAACACCCGCAACCTTTCCAAAAGTTATGTGGTGAAGCTGGCGCTGGTCCTCAACCCGAAGACCCCCATCAAGACCGCCATGAAGTATCTGGAGGTGGTCCGCCGCTCCGACCTCAAGCGAGTCGCCGGAAGTAAGAATGTCTCGCCCATCATCCGGAAATTCGCCGAAAAGCGGATGCATTAGCATGGAGGAGCGGGTCTTCACGGTATCGGAACTGGTCCGCGACATCAAGGGGGTCGTCGAGGCGGGGTTCGGATTCGTGGCGCTCAAAGGGGAGGTGACCAACCTCCGCGCCTCTTTCTCCGGGCATACCTACTTCACCCTCAAGGATACCGCGGCGCAGATCCGCTGCGTCATCTTCAAGGGGCAGAAGATATCGCCGGAACGGACGCTCGCCGAGGACGCCGAATATATCGTCTGGGGCCGCGTTTCGCTCTACGAGGCGCGCGCCGACCTGTCGCTCATCGTCAACTTCTTCATGCCGGCGGGCGAGGGGAAGGAGGCGCTCCGGATAAAACTGCTCAAGGAAAAATTGGCAAAGGAAGGACTTTTCGACGAATCGCGTAAAAAACCGCTTCCGCGTTTCGTGGAACATATCGGGGTGGTCACCGCCGCGGGCGGCGCCGCGATCCACGACATCGTCCGTGTCGGTCGCGACCGCTATCCGCGGCTCAAGATAACGCTCTATCCGGCGCTCGTGCAGGGGGAGAAGGCCGAACAGGCCATCGCCCGCGGCGTGGAACTGCTCGGCGCGCTGCCCGGCATCGAAGCGCTCATCGTCGGGCGCGGCGGCGGGTCCAAAGAAGACCTGATGGCCTTCAACGGTGAGGCGCTCGCCCGTGCCGTCGCCGCCTGCCCGGTGCCGGTGGTCGCGGCGGTGGGACATGAGACCGACCGGACGATACTCGATCTGGTCGCGAGTTATTCGGTCGCTACGCCGTCGGCCGCCGCCGAGATCTGCACCGCCGAGGCGTCGGAACTGGCGCGTGAGGCGGCGGGGATCGCCTCCTTCATCGGCGAGAGGACCGGGTCGCTCCTGCGCGATCACTGGATGCGGCTCGACCGCGCGATGCTGTCGCTACCGCGTCCGGCCGAATGGATACAGCGGCTCCGGCTCAAACTGTCGGAGCTTTCCGCAGCGTTGGAAAAAGAGGTCATCCGGCAGCACCGCGTCGCCGACCGGCGGTTGGCCGAACTCTTTCTGCGGGTCGAGACGCTGAGCCCCCTGCGGCCGCTCGAACAGGGCTATGCGCTCATCCGGCAGAACGGGGTGACGGTTAAGCGGTTGACGGCGCTCGGCACGGAAGGAGCGTTCACCGTCCGTTTCGCCGACGGTGAGACGACCGCTTCAGTGAAAAAATAAGAAAAAGGGGTCAGGCAACTTGTGCGCCTGATCCCAAGAATCGCCGCGTTTCAGCGGTCCGCTATCGTGAAAAATCCGTTCTTCACCGACGCGTCGAGGTCGGTGAGCATCCGCTGCATCTCCTCGGGGGCGGTGTCGGCGATGCGGCCGCCCGCCTCGATGAGGACCGCGCGGTTGCGGCCGTGGTTCTTGGCGTAGTAGAGCCCGAGGTCGGCCACCGATATGGTCTGCTCGATGCTCATCCGCTCGGGATCGTTCACATAGAACGGCAGGCGGGTGAAGCCGATGGAGACCGTCTTGCGGATGAGATCGCCCTGCACGGTGCGCAGGAAGGAGTTCTGGATGAGCAGACGAACCTTTTCGGCGTAGGCGGGGAGATATTCGGGAACGCTGTTCTTGAGGACTATCAGGAATTCTTCGCCGCCCCAGCGGATGACCACATCGTCGGCGCGGACCGAACTTTTGAGCAGGCTCGCGAACTGCGTGAGGATGAGGTCGCCCGAATCGTGACCGAACCGGTCGTTGACCTGTTTGAAGTAATCGATGTCGAGCAGGAACACGCCCCACATCTTGTCGCGGTCTAGGTTGCGTTGGTCCACGCCGGTGGCGGCGCGGGTGCGGGCCCGGAGGTAACTGCCCGCCTCGGTCTTGAGTATCTCGGTGAAGTAGCGGCGGTTGCGCAGGGTGGTGAGCGGATCGATGAGCGACATCTCGCGGAGCGTCTCGTTGGCGCTGGTCAGTTCGCGCGTCTTTTCCTCGACGATGGTTGAAAGCCTGCGGTTCTGCGCCCGTATGGTCCGCATCCGGATAAGGAACACGATATAGACGAAGATGGCGATGGAGAGCGTCACCAGCAGGTGGAAGTAGGCGGTCTGGTAAAAAAGAGGCCGTATGATGAGCGGGAGCGTCGCGCCGGTCTCGTTCCAGATGCCGTCGCTGTTGGCGGCAAGCACGGTGAAGGTGTAATCGCCCGGCCCGAGGTTGGTGTAGTGGGCCGCGCGGGTCGTCCCGGCCGCTATCCAGTCGCGGTCGAAGCCGGTCAGTTTATACTTGAAGGTGATGTAGGAGGGATTGATGAAGGAGAGCGCGGTGTAGCGGATCTCGAGACGGTCGATGCCGCGTTCGAACCCGAAATGTCCGCCGCCGTCCCCTTTGACCGGTTCATTGTTGACGATGACCTGTTCAACGCGGACCGGCGGCCGCACGGTGTTGGTCGGCAGGTTTTCGGGGTCGATGACCGCGAGCCCTCCCACCGTCGCGAAGTAGAGCTTGCCGTCGCGTCCCATGTCGGCGTTCATCTGCGTGCCGCCGACGCATTCGGCGCTTTTGAGGCCGTGCGAGGTGGTGAACACCAGCGGCGCGAGCGCCGGTACGATGCCGCGCAGATACATCCCGATCTCGTTGCGTTCCGCCCGCAGGATGCCGCGGTTGGTCGACATCCAGAGATTCCCCGCGCGGTCTTCGAGCATCCCGAACACGAGGCTCGATACGATACCTTCCTTCAGTTTTATCGGCGTGAGCGCCTCGCCGTCCCAGACGAACAGGCCGTTGCCGTTGGTCGATATCCAGAGGAGTCCCATCGAGTCGCTGTAGATCGTCTGGAGCGCCTTCGAGGGAAGCTCATGCCCCGTCACCTTCTCGAAGGGGATGAAGCGGCCGTCGCGGAAGAGCGCCAGACCGCCGGTCTGACTCGCGGTCCAGAGTTCGCCGCCCGCCGTTTCGCGCAGCAGCTTGATATAGTTGTCGGGCAGGCCGTTGTCGGCCGTGAAATGGTCGAACTTCTTTCCGTCCCACCGGAGCGCTCCTTCGCCGCGCACCAGTATCCAGAGCGCCTGCGTTTTATCCTCGTAGACCGCCGGGATGACCTTTCCCTCCAACGGCAGCGGGAAAAGCGCGGGCGTACCCTCCTTCGGAATGCGGAACAGCCCGTGTCCCTGCGTGCCGATCCAGAGCGTCCCGGCGTGGTCCTCCAGTATCGTGAGTATCATCGCGCGGCCGGTCAGTTCCCGTATCCCGGGGATGGCGGCGATCCGCTTGTTGTGGAGGGTGTAAAGTTCGCCCGTATAGGTCGCGAAGAGGATGTCGTGGTCGACGCTGCGGTGTATCGGCAGGACGATCTCCGAGTCGAGCCCGTTCTTCATCCCGTAGATCGTGATCTTGCTGTCGGAAAAACGGTGCAGGCCGTTGCCGCCGGTGCCGACCCAGAGATTCCGCTCGCGGTCCTCGAATATGGCCATGACCGGCCCGATACGGTCGTTCTGACGGTCCGACTCGTAGCGTCGCCCCTGTTGGGTGAGCTTGACCAGCTCCAGTTCGCGCGAACCGATCCAGAGGTTGCCGTCGCGGTCCTCGTACATCTGGTCGCTGAACAGCGGCGTGCCGTCGTCCAGTGTCAACTGCCGCGTCCCGTCGGCATCCTTCATCAGCAGTTTGGTATAGGTGCCGATCCAGAAACGGTCGTGTATGTCGATGCGGAACGAGCGGATCATCTCATCGTAATCGGTGCAGACCGGCGGGGTCCCCGGTTTGAAACGACAGAGGCTTTTCCGTCCCGATATGACCCACAACGCATTGTCGCGGTCTATCTGCGGCATCTGGATATCGTTGTCGGGAAAACCTTCCCCGGTGCCGTAGCGGGCGACGGTGTCGCGGATGGAGAACAGGCCGTTCGAAGTGGTGACCCAGATCGTCCCTTCGCGATCCTCGACGAAGCCGAAAATGGTGTTCCCCTGCAGTCCCGGTGCGTCGGGGCGCTTGAACTCGCCATCCTCAAGATAGGCGACGCCGCTGTAGGTGCCGATCCAGAGCCGTCCCTTGCGGTCGACCAGCAGACGCAGGAGGTGGCGGCCGGGGAGCGCCGGGGTGTTCTCCTCAGTGAAGGTGACGAAGCGGAGACCGTCGAAACGGACCAGTCCCTCCTCGGTGGCGAGCCAGAGATAGCCGTCGGGGGTCTGGGTAACCGCGACGATGGTGTTGACCGGGAGTCCGTCCTTGTCTATCCACGATTCATGGATGTACTGGGTTATCTCGCGTTCGGGGCTGAGGGCATAGAGGAGGGTCGGCATCATTATTGCCGCGAAAATACTGAAGAATAGACGCAACATGCAACCACCTCTCAGCAGACCGATTCTAATCACCTTGTATGAAAAAGCAAGATGGGTCGCAAAAAGGACTTGCTTTTGCCGGAGAATTCGTTATTTTTTAAAAGTGGCTTTTCGTAAAATAAGAGAATTCGTTATTTTAAGTTCAGCGGGTGGACAATGAAAAGAAAGATGCAGGGAAGTTATCGGTCGGTCACCACGGCGGGAGAAACGGTTCGTGCATTTATTCCCGCGCCCTTGCCGCCGGTGCCGCCGATTGAATGGTCGGAGGAACTGCGGGCGAAATTTGATCGGGCGCTCATGGCGCTTGGTCGACTTGACTCGGCCTCGGCGCTGGTCCCCGATATCGGACTATTCCTCTATATGTATGTGCGGAAGGAAGCGGTGCTTTCATCGATGATAGAGGGAACGCAATCTTCTTTGTCGGACCTCCTTTTGTTCGAAATGGCCGAAGTGCCTGGCGTACCGCTGGATGACGCACAGGAGGTGAGCAGTTATGTCGCGGCGCTCGACCATGGGCTGATGCGATTGCGGAACGGATTCCCGCTTTCCCTGCGGTTGCTTACCGAGATGCACGGCGTGCTTCTGGCGAAAGGACGCGGAAGCGACCGTCTGCCGGGAGAATTCCGGAGTAGTCAGAACTGGATCGGCGGGACGCGACCCGGGAATGCCGTGTTCGTGCCGCCGCCCGCCGACGAAGTGGTGCCGTGCCTAGGGGCGCTGGAACTTTTTCTGCATGATCGTCCGACGGCGACCCCGGCGCTGGTCAAGGCGGCGCTTGCCCATGTGCAGTTCGAGACGATACATCCGTTCCTCGACGGGAACGGCCGGTTGGGGCGTCTGCTCATCACGCTGGTCCTCTGTGAAGAGAAGATACTGCGCGAACCGCTGCTGTACCTCAGTCTCTATTTCAAGAGCAACCGGCGCCGCTACTATGAACTGCTTAACGCGGTGCGCACCGACGGCAATTGGGAGAAGTGGCTCGACTTTTTCGCCGATGCGGTCATCGATACGGCGGAGCAGGCGGTGGCGGCGGCTGGACGGATGGCGCAACTGGTGGCGGCGGACCGCGCGAAGGTCGCGGTGCTCGGACGGACGGCGCCGACGGTGGCCGCGGTGCATCGGGCGCTCCTTGAGCGGCCGGTGGCGACGGCGAAGGCGCTGGCGGCTCGGTCGGGATTGTCGATGGCGACGGTGAACAAGGGGTTGGTGCAGTTGACGGCGCTCGGCATCGTGCGCGAGACGACCGAAAAGCGGCGCAACCGCATTTACACCTATGCGGAGTACATCGCCATCATGAACGAAGGGACCGAACTGCCGTCATGAGGGAAACGGATATTATGCAGGGAAAAACAGCGAAGATAAGCCTGTCGGCGGTGATCGGTTTCGGCATCAGTGCTTTTTTCGCGTTCCGCGACGGGTGGACCCTGCAGGAATTCTGCTGGAGCGCGTGGCTCGCCGGTCTGTTCTTCTCGTATGCCTGCGCCGTTGTCGCGCCGCTACAGATAATCCTTTTTGCGCGTCGTGAAGTAACGCGGCTCCGCGAAAAGATACTACCGCTGGAGCGCTTTTCCGACGGTGCGCTTACGGCCGGGATGATCGTCGTTGCGCTGGCGATCGGCGGCGTCTCGTTCTACCTTTATTCTTATATCTTCGGGTTCTACGGGATATTCCTGTCGGTCTTCGCCGAGATGGAGCCGGTGACGCTTTTCGGCCGCAACGGGTTCATCAATTCCGACTTTTACACCCCCGTGGTCTATCTGCTCGACCGTTTCTGGCCGATGATCGCCGGGGTGCTCGTCGGCAATTTCGCGCTTTTCCTCGATCCCGATCCGTGGGGGAAGGCGGTCATGCCGTTCAAATCGAATCAGATCGTGCGCATCCATCTGATGGTAGTGCTGATGCCGTTCTTCACGCTGGCGGCGTGGGCGGTGGTCGGCGACCGCTACCACTTTCCGGTGATCGTCCTCCTCATGGCGCTTTTCTACCTGATACCGGAATGTCCGGCCCGTTTTACCGGAAGCTCCAGCCCTTGCCATTGAGCAAGATGTCATCCTATTGCTGATCAGAACATAACCGTATGATTAAGTCGATATTGCAACATGTTATACTTTTTCTTGCATTATATAGTAATTTACTTTATTATGCATATGTAGGTTTATAGTGGAGTCATCATGGTGACTGCAGAGCTTCGTATGTATCTTGAAGAGATCAGCGGTGAAACGCCTTCTTTTCAGGCTATTCCGAAGAACGAATTGACGCGCGTGCCGCTTTTTCTTTCGGTGCCGTATGAGTTCTTCCGGTCGTCCGTCTTAGGGCGGTCGCTTATTCTCGCGGTCGTGCGAGGAGCAAAGAGCTCTACTCCCCAGCGCTATGCCGATCAGTTTCGGCAGTTACAAAAGTTATTCGACGAACAGGTGGTCCTCGTTCTGCCGCAGGTGAACGCCGGGGACCGACAAAGACTGCTCAGACTTGGGGTCCCGTTCATTGTACCACGGCGTCAGATGTTCATACCGATGCAGATCGACCTGCGTGAACATTTCCCGCGCGGTCCTCAGGTACACCCCGCCCAACTATCGGGACCGGCGTGTCTCCTGCTTCTATTTCACCTGCAAAAGAGCTCGGTGGAAGAGATCACTTTCAAATCCATTGCAAAGCTTTTAGGATATTCGGGCATGACGATAACGGTGGCGGCGGGCGAGTTACAGTCACATGAGATATGCAATATAGAGATCACCGGCCGCGAAAAAAAACTGCGTTTCGCGGAGAAAGGTGCCGCTCTGTGGCGGATCGCGGAGCCGTTGATGCCGACACCGGTACTGCGGTATGCGCGGTTGAACGGTAAGGTGCCGATGGCGTGCCGGTCAGGAATGAGCGCTCTTTCGGTTTACACCGACATCAACGATGACGCAGTCCCTACCTATGCGATAAAAAAGGGGGAGGAGCGTTCGTTTGAAGTGGAGTTGGTGAGCAAGCGGTCCCTTTTCGATCCCGGCGATATTCGCATCGAGTTGTGGCGCTACGATCCCGGGAAACTGGCTGTCAATGGAGTTGTCGATCCTCTGTCGTTGTATCTGTCCCTGCGCGATATGACCGATGAACGGGTACAGGGCGAACTGGAAAAACTTTGGCGGGGTCTGACATGATAGGCGGGTTGGAGCGGTTCCGGGAACATTTTCGCGGACTCACCGAGCATTTCGCCCTGATCGGCGGGACGGCGTGTCATGAACAGTTCGCTCAGAGGACGCTTGGGTTCCGGGCGACCAATGATATCGACATGGTCGTGCTCTTGGAGTCCCTGAACCGGAACTTCCATGACCAGTTGCGCGATTTTATCGGCAGGGGACACTACCGTGCATGGCGTGATGAAAGGCCCTGCTACTATCGGTTCCTCACCGGGGACAAGGAGTTTCCACAGAAGATAGAGTTGTTCACGCGCACCCCGTTCGATCTGATTCTTTCTCCGGGACAGATCATTGTACCGTTGGGTCCCGATGACGAGGTATCAAGCCTTTCGGGCATCCTGATGGATGATGATTACTATTCACTGATCCAAACGATGCGCGATGAGGTTGACGGACTTCCGGTGGTGCGTCCCGAAGCGCTGATACCGCTCAAAGCCTTGGCATGGCTCGATCTGACCCGTCAGAAGGACGAAGGAAAACAGGTCAACAGTAAGGACATTCGCAAGCATCGGAACGATGTGTTTCGTCTCGCCGCCATTATTTCGGGAGAGAGAACCGAAGGGATCCCTGTTCGGGTCCAAGATGATATGCGTAGATTCGTGGAGATGATGGCGGCTCAAGAGCAGGAGCAGGCGGCCATTCTTGCGGCGATCGAGGACTTCATGGATGAGGTGCCGGCCATGCCTGAACTCTTCGCAAGAATCCGGGGATGCTACCAGCTCTAGGAACGAACAAAATCGCTAGGCTCTCTCGTTTCCTTGACTCATGCCAACGATTTCGGCACAATGGGTGCGTGATCACGAAGCAATCGACCGGGGGTAACAAATGAAAGCTGTTCTGATTTTTGTCGTGTTTCTTCTGTCAAGCGTAATGGTGATGGCGGGCGAAGGGAACTTTGAGAAAGCTGCGGCGTTACTTCAAAGCGGAGACATACCGGGTGTGGAAAAGATCATTGCCGAATGGGAGAAGAAGGCACCCGATGACCCGGAGTTGTATGTGATCATTCTCAACTGTGCTTTTGTCAAGGCGCAGGAAGCAGCAAAAAACCGCGTTCAGATCAAACCCGGTATCGCAAATGATCCGAAAAAAGACAGCATTGTGTTGAAAGATAAGAAAACCGGTGAAGAGGTTGCAGCGATCACCGATGCGCCGGCGGATGCAAAGATCATGAAAGAAGGAGCCGCCAAGTTCAGGAAAGGGCTCGCCAAACATCCTGCCCGTCTAGATATGCACATGGGTCTTCTATATATGGAGAACGAGTCGGAACTCTACGATGATGTGGTCGTCGATATCTTGGCCCTGTTGCAGGTCGCCGCTAAGAATCCGAAGTGGCTTTGGTCGTTCAATAAGCCATACGATAAGGATTCGAATGAACTTATCGTGGAGACGGTCCAACGGTATCTTTTCGGTCTGTTGCAGGTAGACGAACAGTATATAGAGAAGATGCTAATCATCTCAAAGAAGATGATAGAAGCATTCCCGAAGCACAAGTACGGTTATAACAATATCGCTCACTATTTCAGCATCAAGAAAGATCTCAAACAATCTCTTGAGTACACGATTAAGGCATATGCCATCGACAACAAGGACCTGCTTGTGATCTCCAACATGGCCTATCTGTATAAGGAAACCGGTGACAAGGTGAACGCGAAGAAGTACTACCAGATGATCATCGACTCGGGAGACAAAAGACTCAAAAAGAAAGCCGAGCAGGGACTGATTGACCTAGCCAAATAGCCAGTCGAACAAAGACAAACGACCGGAGGGGAAAAAATGTCGGAAGCTGAGAACAAGAGTTTGGATGTGTTGGGGATTAAGCCAGTTGCTGATGCAATAAACACTGTTACCAGTGCGACTGTTGATGGCGCAAAGGCTTTCCTTGGTCGTATTTGTCTTCCGGCAGCAGAAGAGTTTGGCCTTTTACTTCAAGACAAAGTTCGTCGATGGAGACAAAACAATGCGGTCGCCGTTGTGAATAAGGCACAAGCTCATGTGGCGAATTATCCAGATTATGAGAACAGGCAAGCTCACCCTCGAATAGTGGCTGCTGTTCTTGAACATGCGTCATGGTCGGATGACGAACAGATTCAAAACATGTGGGCTGGATTACTTGCCACGGCATGTACGGAGGAAGGAGACAACCAAGAAAATCTCTTGTTCATCAACCTGTTGTCACAGCTAACACCATCGGAAACAAAAATCTTGAAATATGCTTGTGAAACCGCCCAAAAGACAAAGTCAAAGGGAGGGTGGATTGGCATTGAGCCAAAATTGATGGTTCCATTATCGACAATTGTTGACGTGGCCGGAAAATCTGATGAGCAGCGCCTCGATTTAGAATTAGATCATTTACGAGAACTTGGTATTCTTCGGATTGATGGCGGATTTAATTGGGACTCGACGGAGGCCAATATTTCGCCTTCGTTATTGGCCTTGCAACTTTATGTGAAGGGACAGGGATTTCTTGGCTCGGCCCTAGAGTATTTTAATCTTGATAAGTAGCCGAGGGGCTTCATGCACGAAAAAGGTTCAACGCCGCGACCGGCTGACGGCGGCTGGCTTTTCGAGATCAAGCAGGTTTACATAAGGCGCAAATTCTTTTTTGTTTGGTTGCTTCTATTCATCGCAATAACAGGCTATTGCATCTATAAGGATGGCACTATATTCGGTGAGGCGGGAATACTTCATTTAATCGTGGTCTATACCATAACTTTTCCGACGCTTTTTTTTATTTTATTTATAGAGGCTATTTGTTTTTTCACTTTATCACAAGTGTTCTTTATAGATGTGCCTAGGCCTCTTGTTGATTACATCATCATTATCATCTCTTATGTTTTGGCGGGATATCTTCAATGGGGTTATTTTGTCCCCAAACTAGTAGTATCTTTTCGTGGGAAAAAATCGTCTCCCATGATGCGGATTGACAACATCCTCATGCTTGTTGTTCCGTTGATTATTGCGGCGCTCCTTTTTCTCATGTTTATTATCTTTGGTATCTTTGGTATAATTCAAGGTTGACATTCATCACAGCATCGTTTCCTTGACTCGGGCGCGCCGTTGTCGTATGCTCGGCCAACCGATACGGAGCGACGGAGCGACCCATGTTTTACTTCGCGACTTTCACGACCCACTTCACGCAAAAAAATGTGGTGGGCGTCCGCAATCTCATCAAAGAACTTGAAGAGGTCGGCTTGCGCCACCTCCTCAAAACCGGCGAAGAGACCTTCGCCGAACTACCCGCCAACACCTGGATCGGCGAGTACAACACCGACAACAAGGAGGAACTCAAGAACCTCCTCTATGTCGAGATCCGCCGCATCTTCGAAAAGAATAAACTCGCCGGCCCCATCTTCATCGCCATCTCCGAAAAAGCGGTGATCGGAGTGGCCGAACTGCCCGAGCCGCCCATCGCGGCGAAAGCGCCCAAGGCGCCGAAAACACAAAAGGAAAAGAAATGAGCAAACTTCTCGCCGGCCGCGTCAGCTTCCTGACCTTCATTCCCGAAAAGAAGGCGCCCGACAGCGACGATCTCCGCAAAAAACTCTTCGACCACCGCTTCCATGAACTCCTTCCCACCGATGTGCGCGACGAATCGGTCGGCTGGGTCGACGCCTTCCTCTCGTTCGAGAATCAGGCCTTCCCCAACTGCTACTTCCGCGACTACTATCTTTTTTCGCTCCGGATAGACCGTTACAGCCTTGGCGGCGCGCAGTTGCGCCCCTTCCTTGAAGAGGAGATACACCGCTTCAAGGAGGACAACAAGGTGGAATTCATCCCGGCGTTCCAGAAAAAAGAATTGCGCGAACGGGCGATGCGGCGGGTGCGCTCCAAGACCCTGCCGCGCACCATCATCACCGAAGCGGCGTGGAACCTCGGCGAGAACAAGCTCTACCTCTTTACGCAGTCGTCGACCGTCATATCGAAGTTCGTCGACACCTTCGAGAAGACCTTCGCCATCAGCATCGCGCCGTCGCTGTTTGTCGACGCGGTCGAGAAGCTCGACAAACCGGGCGAACTCACCTCCATCATCGGGGAACTCTGGGACCTCGGAGGTGAGCAATGAAACGCAAAGAACGCGAAGCGGCGCAGGCGGCCCAGTTCCTCGGACAGGAATTCATACTGTGGCTCTACTGGCGCAGTTCCTCCGATCCGTACTTCTACTTGGAGAGTTTCGGGCTGGGCAATGTCGATCTGCACCTCGAAGAGCAGATAACGCTCGAATCGCTTCACGGCGAAGGGTACCGCGAAACGATACAGACCCGCGAGATAGCGGAGCACGACGATGTCCGCACCTCCATCCAGACCGGACGACTGCCGGTGGCGACCCGGGTCCGCGTGGCGCGCGGCAAGGCGGAGTGGCAGTTCGTGCTGACGGCGCTACCGCTGGCGATGAAGTCGATCAAGCTCCCGATCCCCGACAAGGCGGCCGACGAGGAGACGGTCCATCTGCGGCTCATCCAGATGGAGGAGATCGACAACATCATGCACGCGCTCTTCCAGACCTTTCTCATCGAGCGGACCAACGACACCTTCGTCGGCGACATCAAGCGGTTCCTCGGCCTTGACTAGAAATGCGCTCCATATCCTTTCCAGCGGCTCCAAGGGGAACGCCGTGGTCGTCCAGAGCGGCGACGAGCTGCTTCTCATCGATCAGGGGCTGTCGCTCAAATGTTTCACCGGCCGGTGCGCGGCGGCGGGGATCGACCCGGCCCGCATCGTCGGTATCGTCATCACCCACGAACATGTCGACCATATCAACGGCGTCCCGCTCACGGCGCGCCGTCTGAGCCTTCCGGTCTACGCCGCGCCGGCGGTCGTCGCCTATTTTCAGGAATTCGGCCGCTACGAGTTCGAGACGCGCGAACTGTCGTTGCAACGACCCGCCGCGATCGGCCGCTTTACCGTCGAACCGTTCCCGGTGATGCACGACGCGCGTGATCCGTACGGCTTCACCGTGACGCTCCCCAACGGCGAGCGGCTGACGCTGGTGACCGATACCGGCATCGTGACCCAGCGGATATTCGCCCAGATAGCGGTGAGCGAGTACCTCATCATCGAGGCGAACCACGACCCCGACATGCTCTACCGTAACCCGCGCTATCCCGCCGATCTCAAACAGCGGATACGCGGCGCGAGCGGCCATCTCTCCAACCAGCAGTGTCTCGAAGCGCTCGAACGGTTGCCGCACGACAAACTGAAAAAAGTGATATTCGCCCATCTTTCGGAAGAGAACAACAGCCCCGAACTGGTCCGTCATTCGGCCAAGGAGTGTTTCGGGCGCAGCGCGTTCACCGGAGAATCGTTCATCGCCCCGCAGCAGGGGCCGCTGTCGATACCGCTCGACTGAGCAGTAGCCGCGCGAAGCGTTCGTCCGGAAATTTCGCCGTCAGCCGCACCATCGCCCAGACCGTCCCGACCGCAAAGAGTGCCCGTACAATAAGCAGCCCCGAGAAGTGGCCGCCGAGCGACACCATCAGCAGGGTATCTTCAATGAAACTGTGAAAAAGACTCAGGAGCGCCATCGAGAAGAAGATGTCGCGCGGCGCGATGCGGCCGGTCTGCGCCTCGCGGATGATGAGGGCGCCGCCGTAGGCGAGGCCGAGCGTCATCCCGATGATGGAGAGCGTCGTCACCTCGCGGCCGATGCCGATGAACGACAGTACCGGCCCGAAGAGGCGGTCCATGAGGGCGAGGACGCCGAACTTTTTAAGGAGCGCCATGAGGAACAGGAGCGTGCAGATGACGAGGAATATCATTCCGTAGTTGCGGAGTTCCCCCAGCGCCCACGCCACAAGCGACGGATCGGTCGGCGCGGTCGCCGCCCATGAAATCGTCGACGGGCCGCCGAGCGTCCCGGTGAGCCGGTAGCCGAAATAGAGAAGCGTTCCGATGATATAGCCGCCGCCGACCCGCACGGCCAGTATCGCGGCGAGGCTCGCCCCCGCCTTGCGCGCCACCTGCAGTTCGACCGGCAGTGAATGGGCGACCAGCATCATGGTGGTCAGCACCGTCACCTGCGCCGTGGTGAGCGGGTGGTCGGCTGAAATAGCGACAAAGGCGAGGATACCGCCGTAGAGATTGGTCACCATCCCGGTCACCCAGACGAGGCCCATCGCGCCCGGCAGGCCGATGAGCTCCATCAGCGGGGCGAACCCGGCGCCGATGAGTTCGATGAGCCCCGTTTCTTTGAGTATCTTGATGACGATGGAGACGGGGATCATGATTTTGAAGAGGATCATGCTCGTCCGCACCGCGTCGGCGAAAAATTCGCGGAGTATGGTGTAACTGCGTTGCATTATCTAGCGGGCTTTGCCGCGTCCTTTGACCGTGACTCTTTCCGGCTCTTTATCCTTGCGGCGGAAACTGACGCGCACCTCGAGTTCAAGGTTCTCGAGGGCGTTGGTGAGCGCCCGGTCGACATCGACCTTTTCGAGGAACTGCGCCAGTTCCTTGGCGAGGATGACCTTCATTTCATCCTTTATCTTGCCGCCGTGTTCGAGCATCTGGGAGACCACTTCGCGGGTGACGAGCGACGAAAGATCGAACTGATCGCCGATGGCTCCCTTGAGTTCGTCGGGTATCGGCATCCGGTCCAGCAGTTTATCGACCAGTCGATTCCTCATTTCTTTTCTCCTTCGTCAAGTTTCCGTATCGTCTGACATTTCAACGTGTCGGCGTCGGGTCCGTAGTTCTTCAGCGTAGAGGCGAAGGGGGCGAACCGTCCGGCGATCTCGCGCGCCGGTTCAATGACGAAGCGCCGTTCCCGCCAGCGCGGATGGGGAATTTCAAGCCGCGCCGAGCGGTGCATCCCCGTCTCGCCGAAGACGATGTCGATATCGATGGTGCGCGGGCCGTTCTTCACGGTACGGACGCGGCCCAGTTCGTACTCAACTTCTCCGATGGCGTCGAGCAGTTCCTCGGGCGGAAGCGGCGTCTCGATGAGCGCGGCGGCGTTCACGAAGTCGTTCTGCGGCGGCGCGTCGACCGGCACGGTGAGGTAGAACGAGGAGACCGCTTCGACCGCGATGCCGCGCTCTTTGAGGCGAATAAGCGCAGCGCGGATGTTGGCCGACCGGTCGCCGATATTCGAACCGAATGAGAGAAGATATTTCATGCGTCGAGTCCCTGCGCGATGCGCTCCGCCGCCTCGTCCATCTCTTCGGGCGGGCGGGTCGCGGCGATGCGGAACCACCCCTCGCCGTTCGGGCCGAAGGCGGTGCCGGGGGTAACGAGCAACTGCCGTTCCGTCAGCAGACGGTCGGTGAATTCGGCCGATGTCAGTCCCGCCGGGACACGAGCCCAGATATAGAATCCGGCACGGGCGTCGAAGTAGACGATGCTGGCCTTTTCGAGCGCCTGTTTGAGGAGCGTCCGGTTCCGGGTGTAGAAGTGCCGCACCGGCGCCATCTCGGCATCGGTCAGGTTGAGCGCGGTGATCCCGGCGTACTGGACCGGCTCGAAAGGGGCCGAATCCTGCAATCCCTTCACCTTAAGGAGCGCCTGCACCAGCTTCGCGTTTCCGCAGGCCCAGCCGAGTCGCCAGCCGGTCATGCTGTAGCTTTTGGAGAAGGAAAAGAACTCTATCGTCCGTTCGCGGTGTGGATCGAACTCGAGCGCCGAGTGGGGCGGCGTGTGGTCGTATATCTCGCAGTAGGCGTTGTCGGAGAGTACTATCCAGTCGTGACGCCGCGCGTAGGAGTAGAGTTTCGTGTAAAAATCGTTGTCGGCGGTCGCGCCGGTCGGATTCGACGGAAAATTCACGACGATCATACGGGCGCGTCGGCGGGTCTCTTCGGGTATCGCGTCGAGATCGGGGAGGAATTTGTTCTTTTCGGAGAGTTTCATCGGCAGCGGCTGACCGCCGGCGTGGGCCGCGGCGTGGGCGTAGACTGGGTAGCCGGGGTCGGGGAAGAGGACGATGTCGCCCGGATCGAGCGCCGCCTGAGGGAAGCGGAAGAGTCCCTCCTTCGAGCCCATGAGCGCCGTTATCTCGTGGTCGGGGTCGAGGGTGACGCCGAAGCGCCGCTTCATCCAACCCATGATGGCGGCGCGGAGCGGCAGGACGCCGTTGTAACTGGAATAGTGGTGATGCTCGGGGCGGGTCGCCCGTTCGCGGAGCGCATCGACCGCCGCCGCGGGTGACGGCAGACTCGCATCGCCGATGGAAAGGTCGATGACCGTCAGTCCGTGCGCCTCGATGGCCGCCTTTTTGGCGGCGAGGGTGGCGAAGGGATAAGCCGCCTGTGCCGCGACCGCCTGCGATATCCGTACCATGTTTATCCGCCGAGCAGGAGGTTGTCGATGAGCCGGGTGGTCCCGACCCGCACCGCCGCGAAGAGGCGCGACTTGTTCATGATGAACTGCGTCGGCTCGAGCGTATCGGTGTGCCGTATCTCGAAGTAATCTATCTGGGTGCCGGGGATATCGCGCAGGATGAGCGCCTTGCCCTCTTCCTCGACCTTCGCCACCGGCAGGGCGATGCGGTCGAACCGGATCTGGTCGGCGCGGCTTTTGCACTGGAGCATTGCGCGGTATATCGCCGGGGCGGCGGCCCGCTCGTCGGGCGAAAGATAGCGGTTGCGGCTCGACAGCGCGAGTCCGTCGGCTTCGCGCACCGTCGCGACCGGGATGATATCGATGCCGAAGTGGAGATCGTCGTTGAGTCGTCGCAGTACGACGAGCTGCTGGTAATCCTTCTCGCCGAAGCAGGCGCTGTGGGGCCGGACGAGATTGAACAGGATCGCCACCACCTGCGCCACGCCGTCGAAATGGCCCGGCCGGTGGGCGCCGCACAGGACCCCGGCGATCTTCGGGTCGACCGTCAGCCGTACGATCACCTCGGGTCGGTATATCTCGGTCACCTTCGGCAGGAAGACGATGTCGGTCCCCGCCGCTTCGCAGAGCGCCAGATCGGCCTCTTCGGTGCGCGGATACTTGGTGAAGTCCTCGTTCGGGCCGAACTGGGTCGGATTGACGAATATCGAGACGATAAGATGGTCGGCCTTTTTCTTCGCCACCTCCATGAGTCGGGCGTGCCCCGCGTGGAGCGCCCCCATCGTCGGTACGAAACCGACACGGCCCGCGAGCGGCTCACGCGCCGCCCGGAGTTCCGCCGTCGTACGCACGATCTGCATACATTCCTCCATTATAACAACACACTGGAGGATATATACCAGAGACGGGCGAAAAAGGGAAGGATTAAATTGACTCGCGGGCCGCCAATATCCGCTCCCGGAGAGTCGCACCGAGTTCGTCGCGGTGGGTGACGGTGGCGTCGACCGGCGGCAGCATCGTCACCGTCGCGGTGATGCCTTTGAGGGCGAGGAACTTGCGGGCGTGAGCCATGAACGAGATGTCGCCGTAGTAGGCGATGCTGTCGAGCAGGGCCCCCTCCTGCGCCGGGTGGCCGTTCACCGTTTCGTAGCGGATGGCGATGGGCAGTATCGGCACCGGCGCCTCGGCGGCGGCGGCGAAAAAGGCGGTCTTGAAGGGCTTGAGCGGACCCCGGCCGTCGGTGGTGGTCCCTTCGGGGAAGATCAGTACATCGAACCCGGCGCGCAGGATCGCCGTTACCTTGGCCAGCTCTCCACGCAGATGCTTGACGCTGCGCCGCTCGATGAACAGCGAGCCGCCCATCTTCGCGAGGAAGCCGTCGAGCCCGCCCCCTTCGACCTCGACCGTCGTAATGCCGGTCAGCGGGCGCAAAGCGTAGAGGATGAGGACATCGGCATAAGAGGTATGGTTGGCGATGATGAAGTAGTTCCGGTCGGCGCGGAGGTTTTCGGGATTGACTACGGCGAAACTGATGTTCAGCATCTTCAACGACACCCGTATCCAGAAGCGGGTGCTCCGTTGGATGCGCCGCTGCTGGTGGACCGGATCGCGCATCACCGCCCACAGCGTCAGATTGCAGAACGAGAAGAAAAGTATGATGACGAACAGAACAACGCTGTTACGCAGGACGCGGTACATGTTCTCACTCCTCCGGTTTCTTGAAGAATTCGACGAAATCGAGGAGGAAGTAGGTGTCGCGGGTGCGATCGTCCGGTTCGAGGCGTATGAAATGGAATCCGGCGGTCAGCTCGGCCGCGACCGGCCGGACGACCTTCTCGTAGTTATTTCCGGTAAAGTCGATCATGCCGACCGGCGTGTCGTCGATGGAGACCCGGAAACGACCCATTTCGGGACCGGTCACCCCGACGAACTCGATGGCGTAACGGCCGGCGACGAGCAGATTCTGGCCGAAGGTGTAGTATTCGTCGGGATCGTGGAAACGGCAGAAAAAGGCATATTTCGAGAAGCCGACGCCGAGCTTTTCGGGCGGCGGGAACGAGATATATTTCAGCAGAACGGCGCGGTGGGGATATTCGTTGCAGTAGTCGGGCTCGCCGCGCAGGGGGTAGCGCTTGTCCTCCATCTCGGCGACGATGTAGGTCGGCGGGAGTTCGGCCTCGGTCACCGGCGTGACGACGGGCAGCGCTTCGTTCGCGAAGGGGTCCTCATAGTGGGCACGGTAGAAACTCCGTCCTTTCCCCCGATAATAGTGCATCAGGGCGCTGTCGGCGCGGATGCCGAGGTCGCGGACATAGATGATATCGTTCTTGTCCCAGTCGTCGTGCCGCATCACGGCGAAGCCCGACCCGATGAATTCCTCGTGGTTCACGAAGACGACGGCGTTATGGATGTTCATCCGTTCCACGGTGTCGGAAAGCGATGCCCGGACACCCCAATAACCTTGCGAATAGGTCGAGAGGATCGGTGGCAGGATGAAGAAGGCGCAGAAGAGATACGAGGCGGCGATGAAGCCGCCGAGTGCGGCGCCGTAGATCCGGGACCGGGGCGAAGCGGCGATGCGTTCCGCGAGCGCGACTAGGCCGACCGCGGCGAGGATGACGATGAAGAATGTCGCCTCATAATAATAGCGCGGGCCAAAGACATTGCCGTCGAAATAGTAGAAAAAATAGCCGCCGACGGTCGAAAGGAACAGTCCGGCGAGGAACAGTTCCCGTCGGAAAGCGCCGCCACGCCGCAGGAAGAACGCGAGCGGGATCAGCAGGAAGAGCAGCGGGTGACTGAAGGTGTTGACGATGAGCGGCGAAAGGCGGTGATAGGTGACATAAACGGCATGGGTGAGGGTGAGTCCTTCGTCGGGCAGTACCATCCAGTCGGAGTTGGGACAGCCGCGTCCCAGACCGAGGCCGAAACAGTCGTCGTTCGGTTCGCTGTAGTTGAAATAGGTGTCTTGCCGCAGGGAGAAGAGGTCGTGCGTGTAATGAAAATTATAGGCGAGGAGAGACGCTGTCCAAAGCAGGAAGGGGACGGCGAGGGCGATGCCGCGCAGAAGCGTGCCTTTTCGGCGTATCTCGGCAAGGGCGGTCAGGGCGAGCGGGACGGCGAGCAGGGTGGCGTTCTGCGGCCGCGTGAAGAGAAGCCAACCGAGGGAACTTCCGGCGATGGCGGAGAAGATGAGCGCGCGCTGCGGAACCGGTTCGGTGCGGGCGCGGAGGAAAAAATAGACCGTCAGGAGCGTCATCAGCGCGCAGAACGGATGGGCCATCCCGGTGCCGCCCATCACCATGAGAAAGCTCGAAAGGACCGCGAGCGCCATCGCTATGGCCGAAACGCGGCGGCCGAAGAGATCGTCGGCAATGCGGCCGAGGATCAGGATATTGAGGGCGGTCAGAAGCGGATTTGCGACGAAGGGAATGCCGAGCATCACGAACGGGACGAGGAAGAACGAGTAGCCGGGGAGGAACAGCGAATACATCTTCTCGTCGTCGGGTATGAGGTAGAGAAAGCGGAAGAATTCGTAGTACGGGTTCATCGGAGAATCGAGCCGGCCGTGGACGAGCTGGTCGGCCATCATGCGGTAGTGGATGCTGTCCTGAATATGGGGAAGTCCCTGAAAGACGAACAGATGGACAAGGAGCGTCGCGCAAAAGGCGAAGAGCGGGAAAACGAGGTAACGGCGGGCCTCCATCTGTTCCCAGAGCGTCACGGCGGCGCGGCGGACCGGCGCTAAAAGGGCGAAGATAACGGTAACGGCGAACAGCAGGTGAAAGAAGGGAAAATGGATTGCCGGCGGCGTCCAGAATTTACCTCCGGTCGCCCAGACAAAGAAGAGAAGAAGGAATAGTGCGCCGAAAGATGTCCGGAGCATGTCGCCACGACGAATCTTCATGCCGGTATCATACCTAACGATGCCCGGAGGTCAACAGGAGCCTCTATAATAATTCGCTTTTCTCTTATCTTGCGCTATAGTGAAAAACATGAAAGCACTGTCATGCATCGTGCGCTCACTGCGGCCCTATCGTCTCCCGGAGGCGCTTCTGGTCTCGGGCTTCATTTTTATCGGCTCGTTCTTCGCGGTATCCGATCTCTCGGAGCTTACCGGTCTTCGTCCATTGTTGTTCCTCGGCGCCGCCTATCTCGTCATGATAGCGATATATGCCTTCAACAGTTGGGCTGGACTCCGCGAAGATCACGCCAATCCGCGGCTTGATGTGGAGATATCCGCGCCGGGAACGCGCTATCCGGCCATCGCGGCCGTGACACTGCTTGCGGCGTTCGCCCTCTTTCTGTTCGTTGAGCCCCGGGCGCTCCCCTACGCGCTGGGGGTGTTCCTCCTTTCGGCGCTCTATTCCTTCCCGCGCTACGGCACGAAGTATGTGCCGGTCGCCGGGACGGTCACGCATATCTTCGGCGGCATCGCCCAGTTCCTGCTGGGCTGGATGCTCGTGTCGCCGCCCGATCTCCGGTCGGTCGCGATAGCGCTCTACTTCGGCATCATACTCAGCGCCGGACATGTCAATCACGAACTGATCGACCGCGATGCCGACCGCGCTACCGGCATCCGGAGCGGCGCGGTATCCTTCGGCGTGCGCCGCTGGGTCTTTTTCCATCTGGCGCTGACGCTCGCCGCCCTCGCGCTCATCGTTGTTCTGGAGCATATGCGGCTCCTGCCGGTGTCGCAGGTCGCGCCGTTCGCCGTCGCCTCTATCATCCAGACGGTCTCGGCGTTCATCCTGTTCTTCCGGGCGCCGGAGCAGGGGATATTCCTGCGGCATCGGCCGATCTATCGTATCTGCTATGCCGTGGCGGGGGTGGCGTTCTTCGTGATCAAATTCAGCGGTCCAATACCTTCCTGAAATGCTCGATGGTCGCGGCGATCCCCTCCTCGAACGGCACGGTCGGCGCCCATCCGAGATGCTTCTTGGCAAGCGTGATATCGGGACACCGGCGTTTCGGATCGTCCTTGGGTAGCGGCAGGAACTTCAACTGCGAGCGCGAACCGGTAAGCCGAATGATGGTCTGAGCGAGTTCGCGCATCGGTATCTCATGCGGATCGCCGAGATTCACCGGTCCGGTAAGGTCCGGGCCGGTCGCCATGAGCCGCAGCAGTCCCTCTATCATGTCGGAAACGAAACAGAACGAACGGGTCTGCGAGCCGTCGCCGTAGATCGTAATGTCGTCGCCGTGGAGCGCCTGCACGATGAAGTTGCTCACTACGCGGCCGTCGTCGATCGCCATGTGCGGCCCGTAGGTGTTGAAGATGCGCGCCACCTTGATCTTGATGTTGTACTGCCGACGGTAATCGAAGAACAGCGTCTCGGCGCACCGCTTCCCTTCGTCGTAACAACTGCGGGGACCGATGGGATTCACATTGCCCCAGTAGGCTTCGGTCTGCGGGTGGACCTCGGGATCGCCGTATATCTCGCTGGTCGATGCCTGTAGAATGGTCGCCCCGGTGGCGCGTGCGATCTCAAGAGCCGTCAGCGATCCGATAACATTGGTCCGGACCGTCGATACCGGCTGATGTTGGTACCGTACCGGCGATGCGGGGCTGGCCAGATGAAAGATGCGGTCGGTCTCCAGCATGATGGGCGTCGCGATATCGTGGGTGATAAGCTCAAAATAAGGGTGCGAGAGGAGCGGTTGGACATTCTTTTTACTGCCGGTCGAGAAATTATCGAGACAGACCACCTCGTTCCCTTCGTCAAGCAGTCGTTTGCATAAATGTGAACCGATAAAGCCCGCGCCGCCGGTCACCAGAATGCGTTGCATGAGGAGCCTCCTAAAAACCCATAACGCTAAATATCCTTGGCAAAAAATTCGACGAAATCGAGGAGAAAGTAAGTGTCTCCGGTCATGTCGTCCGGTTCGAGCCGTATGAAGTGGAATCCGGCGGTCAGTTCTGCCGCGACCGACCGTATGACCTTCTCGTAGTTCTTCCCGGTGAAGTCGATGATGCCGACCGGCCGGTCGTCGATAAAGACCCGGAAACGACCCATCTCGGGGCCGGTCACCCCGACGAAATCGATGGTGTAGCCTCCCGCGACGAGGATGTTCTGACCGAAGGTGTAGTATTCGTCGGGATCGCGGAAACGGCAGAAGAAGGCCAGTTTCGAAAAGCTGACGCCGAGTTTTTCGGGCGGCGGAAAAGAGACATACTTCGACAGGTCGCTGCGGTTGGGGTATTCATTGCAGTAATCGGGTTCTCCGCGCAGCGGATAGTGCTTGTCCTCCATCTCGGCGACGATATAGCCGGGCGGCAGTTCGGCCTCGGTGATCGGCGTGATGACGGGCGGCAGGTCGTTGCCCTGCACCTTGGCATAGCGCGCGCGGTAGAAGTTCCTTCCTTCATAATAACGGATGAGGGCGCTGTTGGACCGGGCGCCGAGGTCGCGGACATAGATGACATCGTTCTTGTCCCAATCGTCGTGTCGCATCACCGCGAAACCGGAGCCGATGAGGACCTCGTGTTTCACGAACACGACGGCGTTATGGATGTTCTGCCGCAGCACTTCTTCCGAGAGCGACTTCTCGACCGTCCAGAACCCCTTGGCGTAGGTGGCGAAGAGGGGCGGCACGATGACGGCGGCGGTGAAGAGATAGCCCGCGGCGATGAAGCCGTCGAGCGGCACGGTGTAGCGGAGCGGACGGCGGACGGCCGACAGCCGTTCGTGGAGCGTCGTGAGCCCCTGTGCCGCGAGCATGACGAGGAAGAAGGTCGTCTCGTAGTAGTAGCGCGGGCCGAAGACATTGCCGTCGAAGTAAAAGAAATAGTATCCGACGGCGGTCGAAAGGAAGAGCGATCCGAGAAACAGTTCCCGCTTCGGCCGTCGCCCGCGCTGGAGGAGGAAGGCGAGCGGGACGAGAAGGAACAGGAGCGGATGGCCGAAGGTGTTGATGATGAGCGGCGAAAGGCGGCGGTAGGTGACATAGGCGGCGTGGGCCGCCGTCAGCCCCTCGTCGGGAAGGATCGTCCAGTTGGAATTGGGACAGCCGCGCCCGAGCCCGAAGCGGTGGCAATAATCGTTCGGTTCGCTGTAGTTGAAGTAGGGGTCCTGCTTGAACAGGAGCGGGTCGCCGGTGTAGTGGGCGTTATAGATGAAAAGCGCCAGCAGCCACGGCAGGAAGGCGGCCAGAAGCGCCAGACCGCGCGGTATCGTCCCGGCGCGCCGCATCTCGAACAGGGCGACCGCGGCGAGCGGGAGGGCGAGGAACAGGGCGTTCTGCGGACGGGTGAAAAGGAGCCAGCCGAGCAGGAACCCGGCGACACCGGCGAAGATGAGGGCGCGCCGCCGTAGCGGTTCGGTGCGCGACCGGAGGAAGAAATGGACCGTCCCGAGCGTCATCAGGGCGCAGAACGGGTGCGCCATGAAGGTGCCCCCCATCACCAGCAGGAAGGTGGAGCCGACCGTGAAGGCCATGGCGACCGCCGCGACGCGCGGCCCGAACAGGTCGTCGGCGATGCGGCCCGCGAGGGTGATATTGGCGGCGGTGATGAGCGGATTAGCGACCAGCGGGATGCCCAGCATCACGAACGGAACGAGGAAGAGCGAGAAGCCCGGCAGGAAGAGCGAATAGATCTTCTCGCCGTCGGGGATGAGGTAGAGATAACGGAAGAACTCGTAGTAGGGGACCATCGGGTGATCGAGTTGGCCGCCGGCGAAGTTTCCCGCCATGAACAGATAGTGGATGCTGTCCTGAATATGCGGTATCCCCTGAAAGACAAGTAGATTGACCAGTAGCGTGGCCACAAGGGCGAAAAGCGGGAACACCAGATAGCGGTGCGGCACGATCGCCTCCCACAACGCGGCGGCGGCGCGGCGCACCGGGGCGAGGAGGGCGGCCAGCAGCGCCGCGGCGAAAAGGAGGTGGAAGGCGGGGAAATAGAGTTCGAACGGTGTCCAGAACTTCCCGGCGGTCCCCCATACAAAGAAAAGAAGCAGGAACAGAACGGCGGCAAGTATCCGTACCATGTCGCAGCGGCAGATCTTCATGGGGCCATCATACCAAACGGCGCGGAGAGGTCAACGATAAAAAAAAGAAGCGTTACTTGAACGGAACGGAAAAAAAGCTATGATAGCGCTGGCAGTGCGCGGAAAAATGTCTCTACAAGAGAGGGTCGCCATGAAAGAATGGATCAAATTCGGTGAAGAGGTGAAGGGCTACGAGATCCCGGTGTTGAACGAGCGGGAAGTGCGGGCGGCCGCGGGGATACTTTTCTTCGCCACCTTCCTGTCGCTCATGTTCATTCTGTTCAATGGGAACTTTGTTCCGATAAAGTATATAATAACCTTTTTCCTCGCCGACTTCATGATACGAGTTTTTATAAGTCCCCGGTTTTCGCCGTCGCTCATTCTGGGACGACTGATCGTTCGGGGGCAGACACCTGAATATGTCGGCGCGCCGCAGAAAAAGTTCGCGTGGATCATCGGCGTGATATTGGCCGCCACCATGTTCTACTTCTTCATCATCGTCAACGCCTATAGCCCGATCACCGGCATCATCTGCCTTATCTGCTTGATATTCCTATTCTTTGAGTCGGCGTTCGGCATCTGTTTGGGATGTAAATTCTATCCGCTCTTTTTTAAGAATAAAGTGCAGTACTGTCCGGGCGAAGTGTGCGATGTAAAGAACAAGCAGGATATTCAGAAGACCTCCGGCGTTCAGCTCATCGCTTTGGTCGCCTTTATCGCCTTCATCCTCTTAACCGTCTTTATCATGAATGACCGGTTCAACGAGAAGCCGTACGATCTGTTCGGGATCAACAAGGCCGAACAGGCCAAATAAAGAAGAGAAAGAATACAAATAAAAGCAGTTATTCGTACCAAATACGGTGCACCTGTAGAATGCGTTATTTTCGACTCAAGTTTACATAAAGCATCTTATGCGATCAAAACAGATGTCACAAAATTGATCTCAAGATAAACTCAAAACAGCCATCTCTCCTGCCCACCTTTTCTTTTGATCTTGCCGCAACAAGCCGGTTTTTTGCAAAGAGAGTTCGCATTTTGTTAGCGCATCATGCAATTGATTATGCAAAGACTACGACCTTATACTTTTATGGTCATTATTATTGGCGGAGGAGCCTATGGGCATAACGAATTATTTTAAGGCGAAGCAACGAGATCCGGAAGATATCCTCATTCGTCAATTCTACATCACACTGAAAAACACCTACCAAGAAACGACCCTTTCGGGTCGCTACAATGATCCACGATTCGCACAGATCAAGGGGGAAATAGAAGAGCATATTTCTTCGTTCGAGAAGAACAACGCCTGCGACGCCTATTTTTGTTGGACGGATTTTTATCGTATTGATCGGCTTCTGTTGATGTTATTTGATGAGGTGATGGTCGATCAGGAGATTGGTCGTCGGATGGTGTCGGCCCAATCGGTCTTGCCAAAGGACCTCGTCAAGTATTACGAAGATCGGTTTGGGGCATCGAATAACTCCGAGTTGAAATATACATTACTGTCTTCTCTGGTCAATGATCTCCAGTGGGAATATCAGAAACGGGAACGCATGCGGCAGTACGAGCGGAAGGTCCGCGTCAATGTGGGAGTCATTTTCTACCTGTTCCTGTTGGTGTGGGCCTTCATCATGATCATGAGTTTCCACTGTCTTGATGCCTCCCCGGAACAAATTTTCTCCATGAACATTCTGGTTGCCGCTTTCTCCGGCACGATCGGTGCCTGTTTCAGCATCATGCTTTCGCTGAACAGTAAATTGAAGGGAATCTCTTTGGAGGAACTGAAGACTATCTCCCATCCATTATATCACATCCGGCGCGAGTTGATCGGTTTCGGCGCCGGCATCATTGCCTACTTCTGTATCCAATCCGGCCTGATGAGCTATATCCTTTCGGACGACCTTCTGCCGACGCTTGACGGCAAGATGACTGCCCAAGGACTTTCTCTTTTGGTAGTATGGTGTTTCATAGCTGGATTCTTTGAGAAATTCATTCCGGGCATCCTAGAGAAAACCACAAAACAATTGGAAGACGCAGAGAAAAAGAAAGAGAAGTAACTCATCTGGGGATGGAGTAGAAAATGGCCAACAACTCAAAACAGGTCACCCGGAATTTCTGGATCACCGAATTTCCGAAAACGCCCGACCTCCGCTTGGTCCTAGGTATCCAAGAGGAGCGAACCAAGCGCGGGCGGCCGATAACGATAGTCAACAACTCGAAATACCAGCTCTCTTTCCTGTGTAATAAGAAGAAGGAAAACTTCGGTATCCCGGAAAGAGAAGACATCCCCGTTCTTGGGACCCGGTTCTGTCATGACCGGGAACGGATCACCCTTCCTTTCTTCAATGGAGCGGACGCCAACATCAAGGCAGCCATTATTGCCCTTTTCCAGTGCGGCTTCGCGGAGGGAGAGAACAACGACACGCTGTTCGGTGCTTTCTACCGGATGAACTTCAATCCGTGGTGTTCGATGTTCCTACACTGGTGTTGGCAAAAAGCCGGCGTCATAGGACCTGTCAAGTACGGTTTGACGAGTTCCCGTGAAAGCTATCGGCAGATGCCGGTGAAAAAAACCGATCCGCTGAAATTGGTGAGTGGTGACGGTTTGTTTTGGGGAAACAATGGGAAGCCTACCGGTCATACTGCGTTGTGCGTCTGGAATGATACCGCGTCCCGGATCGTCTACACGATAGAGGGCAATTCCGGCGATTCGGTATCGCTGCGGAAGTATACCTACAATGCATTGACAAATGCGAAGAGGACCTTCCTCGGCGGTGGTAGTCACACTTCCTACAAGGCGAATATAAATCTTCTCGACACGACAGCCGGATTTTCCCGTAACGACAAGACTCGCTGACAAGGAGGAAGAGGGCATGGCATCGTACAATTGGGACGGCGACATCATCGTGCGTGGAACGATCGTTCCCGGCAAGCGATTTGTGCTCGGGAATCGTCGGAAAGCCATTGACACCGATATCCGGGGATGGATAGCCGCGGAAGACAACAATGTCCTCAGGGCGATTCTGCGCACCATGAAGCTCCCTATAAGCCGTGAAAGCGGCGACTTTGACAGGCGGGCACTCACGATATGGAGCTATGTCAACCGACATTTCTCCTATGTACATGACAGCGAAAGGATTCAAACGAAGGATTTTTGGCTTTTTCCCGAAGAGACGGCCACCCTTGGTCAAGGCGATTGCGAAGATTATTCATTCCTTATTGCGTCCTTACTTCTTTCCAGTGGGATCAGTCCCTATTGTGTCCGGGTGGTCCTCGGCGAGATATTTGATGCCGAAGGAAATTCTCTGGGCGGTCATTGCTGGCCGATGTATAAAACGGAAATGGGAGAATGGTGCATCTTCGAGATGACCGAAGGAAAAGAACCCCGGTATCTTCCCAAGAAGTTCATCAACATCTATCCCTTCGTTCGGTATGTTCCCTATTACTGCTTCAACAATCATCACCTGTTCCGAATATTCCCCAAAGAGGGGGAACGTTCTCGGAAATATGTTCGGCTTGAGGATTACTTCGGGACGCGGAGCGAGAAGGTCAACATCTCTACCATGCGCCTCGCTGCCGGAGGCATCTTTTCCACCACGGTCGGCCATTTCGATATAACCCGGAAGATGTTGAAGAGTCACGGATTCAGCGATGATGCCGCCCATGTCGCGGCCGATGCCTCTCAGGATCCCGATTTCTACGAGTTTGAAACAGCGGCGGCCCATGCGCAAACGGAGAATTTCAAAGGGTCTGCGACCGACCAGATCAGAAATAAGGCGATCGCCACCTATCTGCGTCTGATAGGTGATCATACGGGGAAGATCGTCGCCCTGACTCCCCGAAAAAAGAAGTGCGGTCTTTTCTATCTTGGATACACGCTTCATTCGATACAGGATCTTGCGGTGCATGAGGGCATCACCAACGAACAGCATGCCTATCTTTCCTATGTGAAAAAACGATCTCCCGATGAAGATGATCGCTGTATCGCCAAAGCCGAAAAGTTCTCGGATGCCTTTCTTTCTTTTTTCAAAAAGAAGTATCCCCGGTGCTTTGAGACTCTTCTTTCGTATGACAATGATCGGTGGCAGATATACGACAAACTGTCGATGGTTGAGAAAAAGAAACTTCTCGGCTCCGGGTGGGACATGACACCCGAAAGTCTCGTGGAGTACCGTGCTTCCTGGAAGCGTTTCGATCCGAAGAGGCAATCCATCAAGGAAACGAAGTGGCCAAGCGATAAGGTGTTTTCGGATATCGCGGGGAGCCTATGACGGGAATAGAAACCTCCTATAGGCGTCAAAGATCACGATGGATGAATGAGCAAATGAATAGATCGGAAAATCGGGTGCAGGAAAACATGAACCAAGCAAAGGGAGGAAGCGTCATGAAAAAAGGAATCTTATGGGTCGGAGTGATCCTGTTAATCTCCACGATGGGGAGCTGTGCGAGTGTCCCGAGGGAATCCGTTGAGATGAGTCGAGAGATCGGGAAAGGCATTGTCGAGAGTCAACGAAGTTACACAGCGGTGCTGAATGCCTACTTCGAGATGAAGAAGCAGCAGGTAGACCAATGGATCGAAAGCAAATACATCCCCGAATTCATGTCAAATGTCACCTCGCAACTAGAAAAAGAGGGAAAACCAACAACTCTTTCACCAGAAGAGATGACCAAAGTTCTTCAAAAAGTCATTGAGAAACGAGATGAGATGATCTCTGAACTTGAAAAGGCGCGAATCCTGATTCTCACCACAAGCGAAGAACACTATATCCTTCTGGCACAAGGCAATCATGCTTTGACCGCGTTCTTGCAGTCCGTGGTTGAAGTAAAAGAAGCACTGGCTTCAACCATGCAACTTCTCGAAAAAGGGGCTGGCACTAAGGTCGATTGGGACAAACTTGATGCGGCGTTTTCCAACTACCTGAAAGAGGCGGGAACCGACTCGTCGAAAGCGATAGACCTATATGAAAAGATCAAATCAACCATAGATAAGGGAGAATAGCCATGTCAAGCTTCGAAGAAATCCTCGCTAATGCGGGAAAACTGACAGATGAAAAACTTGCCTCGGAGATATCCAGTCTTACTCGTTTGACAGACAAGGAGATTAAAGAAATTGCTCCCAAGCCTCTCGACAAGAAGAAGTTGGCTCAATTGTTGGCCGTAGTGAAAGATGCAACTATAACGAACGAGGAAAAAGCGCAAGCAGTTAAAACGATCGAGGGCTTGGCGGAGATCGCAATTTCTCTGTTGGGAAAACTTCTCTGATGGTCAAGTCTCCTTGGTTACAGAAAAGCGTGGCCATTGCCACATGGATCGAGAGAGGCGGATTTCACAGTTTCCCTGATAGTATAAAAATGGTTCCCTTGGTAAGGAAGAGGAACATGACGAAGCGAGAAGAACAAATGATGGCTCAAAAAAACCAGCATATCGAAAAAAACATCGTAACCCCTCTGGGGTGGGAGGAATACCATGGTGAGAAACAGATCGCATTTCGCTGTTATTTCCATTTTCATGTTTTTCCTCATTGCCGCTTGTGGCGGAAGCAAATATCCACCTATACAATATAATCTTGACTCGCCTAAGACTCTTTTTGGCAAGAATTTTTATTTTTATACGGGCGTGGAAAAGGATCCATCAAGGTTGCTGGGAAAAAGGGCATGCGAGGTTCTTTCTGATAAAAAATGCAACTCAACTAACGATACAGACAAGTGTACCTTTATCTATCAGGGGTTTTCATACAATAGGGACAGCGATAATATCTTTCCAAGTATTTTGACAGAGGAAAACCCAAAAAAACAGCGCGGCGCAGACATATTGGCATATGAAAGATTGGACCCCAACGACCCACCAGATATAGATAACAATGGGAAAGCTATTAAATGGTGCAATTCGGGAAATCCAGAAAATTCAACCGAACTCCAGAGTGATCTTCGATCTGTCGTGGCAAAGGTTGATGCTTCTCGTGAAATTTGTATGCCTATTCACGGCTATTCTTACACATGGATCATGACTTTTGACTCTCTCTTGAAAATGACTGGCGATGTGAACATTGCGCTAGGGCTAATTGGTCTATCCGGAAATGTTTCTGCCAATTATAAAAATACTTCTAGAATGAAAATCTTAATTACGGCTTTTTTTCGTGAAAAAAGAGAGCCTAAACATAATAACAATAATGCAATCAATTATATTAACTCGTCTTTTAAAGCAGATGTTGTTCAAATATTGATAAAGGCCATCTCAAATGCAACAACCAAAAATAATACAAAATCGTATGATGACAATACTCCAATAAGTAATAATGCTGATTCTATAGCAAATAAAGCTTTTGAAGATGCTATTCCAGAAATCGCTTTAAACGATCTTTCTAGAAGCAGAAAGATATTTATTGATGCTATAAATAATACGGCTAATCAAGTTAAAGTTAGTATGAAGAATAATGCTGATGGTAACTTCCAAGAAAATGTTTTTGATGAAGAAATAAATAATGTGGTAAAAAAACTAGCAACATCAGATAAAAATGAAGCAAAGAATGAAGACGATTTCATTGATACTGTTTATGTTGGACATATGAGTGTCCATGTTTTTGAAGGCAGAGAAGACGCCAAAGATATTGATATTTCTTTTTCATCTGGTGCTTCTTCTTCAATTCTTGCAAAATTTAGTGATGAGACAAGATTCACTGAAGTTCATCGTACAACATATTTTGCTGGTGTGATAGGTTATTCGATGGCCGATATTTCTGAGGTTCCTAACAATAATTATTATTGCAATAAAGCATATCGCTTGGTCGATAATGCTGTAAAAAGGCATACCAATGATGAAAAATTGCCATGTTCTTTACTGCTTGATGATATGGCAGACAGCCTTTCATTTAAACAGAATTATCATGACTTGTTGACGAGTATTAGAAACATCAATGACGATAATGGTGGGAAATGTAATTCAAATAATAAAGAAAATGATTACAAATTATCATGTTATCATACATGCCAAATATTAAATAAGGCAAAGAACATTTTAATAAATGACAAAAAACTTTGCAAAACTAGCGATTTTAATGTTTATGATTTTTCGACTGTTTCCATTGGGCTAGAAGACGACAATGTTTGTAGACAAAAGGAACCTACGAAGGAGAAATAGCAGACATTGCGTAAAGGGTTTGTTTTTACAATATTGATCGGAGCTTTTCTCCTAACCTGTTCCATTGCCAGCTCATTAAGTGAAGATGATTTCAGTTCTTCACCCTCAGCTGAGGGGGCTTATCATCAACATGAAGGTCTTATTCCGCACATGTTTTTGGGTATCGTTGCTCCATATCACAATTTTTGCATTGGATTCCTCTCTCCCTCTTGCATTGCGCCGAGAAGTCCGCGTCCCTCCAGACCAGACTATACAGAAGTCAGAGAAGAAGATTTAAGTGGGAACGATTCTGACACGAAGGTCTCTGCTTCTGTCCCTGACAGTGATTCTCATTTTGATCCGATATGCGTGTTTTTCAAATTCGATTGTGATAAGGATC
>CAYPQK010000018.1:19993-37174 GCA_964412895.1 uncultured Spirochaetales bacterium | reverse complement strand
AATGGAATGCCAATGGTACCAAGGCGTGGACAAAGCAGTGGGGAACAGATGGGGGCGATATCGGTAATGCCGTTGCGGTTGATAGTTTAGGTAACATCTTTGTCGCGGGCGAGACGGCTGGTTCTCTCGATGGGAATACGAGCGCAGGTGGTTCCTCTGATATTTTCCTCACCAAATGGAATGCAGGCGGTACCAAGGCATGGACCAAGCAGTGGGGGACAAGTGTCAACGAGCAAGGATTGTCAGTCGCGGTTGATTCGGCGGAGAATATATTCGTCACTGGCCACACCAGCGGCTCACTAGACGGCAATACAAATGCGGGTGGCGCTGACATCTTCCTCACTAAATGGAATGCTGACGGCACCAAGGCATGGTCCAAACAATGGGGGACAAGCATCAACGAACATGGCTCGTCAGTTGCGATCGATTCGACGGGAAATATATTTGTTACTGGCTACACCAGCGGTTCACTAGACGGCAACACCAATCCCAATGAGGGGCTTCCCGACATCTTCCTTACAAAATGGAATTCTTCAGGCACAAAGATATGGACCAAGCAATGGGGGACTTCATCTCAAGATTATGGCCAAAGTGTTGCGGTTGATAATAGCGATAACATTTTTTTGACGGGGCAGACTCTCGGTTCTCTCGATGGGAATATGAGCGTGGGAGAAGAAGATATTTTTCTTATAAAAGCGGACAGTTCAGGCAGTAAACTCTGGACGAGACAATGGGGAACGAACTTGGCTGATATCGGGTTCTCTGTTGTTGTTGACATGACGGGAAATATTTTTGTTGCAGGCATGACAAGAGGATCCCTTGATGGCAACACAAATGCTGGAGACGAAGACGCAATCCTCACCAAATGGAACTCTGACGGCACCAAGGCATGGACAAAACAGTGGGGAACTACAGTAGGAGAAAGGGGCGAGTCTATGGCAGTTGATGCAAACGGCAATATCTCCATCACAGGTTACACCAGTGGTTCACTTGATGGCAATACGAGTGCCGGTGGCGTTGATATTTTCTTGAGCATCTTCAGCTTGGAGTAGCCAATGGCCCAAGAAGCCGGACAGGTTTTTGAGATTGAGAAGATAAATCTAGATGGGTTAAAGTTCTCTGATTTTGTTGACCTTATTAAAAACGCCATATCTCTGCTGTTGAGATTGGAAACCGACTACCTGATGGCCAACAGAAACTTGTCGTTCCCAGCAAGAGACATCAGAAGAACGACTATCAACAAGATTTATTGGTTGATATACCAGACGAGACATCAATATATGGTTCTCGACAATTACATCTTGAAGAATAAATTCTGGGAGAATGTTCAGCCCCAAGATAGTGCAAATTACGATGATGTGGGTGCATTGGCTATGCAAAATTATAGAGTCAACAAGATTGCTTTTAGTATTCTTGCATTTTCTTCATTCGAGCATTACCTAAGAACTATATTTGAAGAACTGTGGCCGGAAGAATATCGCAAACACCAGAGAAGCATTTTGGGAGTTTGTGCGGCCATTCTTCCAGATAAATATGCATCCATGGATGGCGACTATTTTAATCTTATCAAACTCCTTGCCAATCAACGGAACCTTGTGCACAACACTGGCGTTTATGTGGCAACGAACAAAAAGTATGCACATGACGAGATATTCTATAAGGGAAAAACCTATTGTTATGATCACGGAAAGGTGGCTAAGCATGGTGAGTGGGAAAAGCTTACCAGTTGGCATAATGACTTGCTAACTTACATTCTTGAAATGAACAAGCACTCGACCATAAGAGACATTGACTTTATTGAAGATATTTCAGCGCCGAAGGACGAGAATTGACCCTGCCTTTTTAGACTCACTTTTTTTCAAAGGGAATCTTTCTTTATCGGGTTTTGTTGTTATACTGTCCTTTGTAACTGCGCCGGGAGCGGCATGGCCAATTTCCTCTACGCGATCCTCCTATTCGGACTGGTCATCTTCGTGCACGAGCTGGGTCATTTTCTTGTCGCCCGGCGATTCAATGTAAAAATCTTTGTTTTCTCGCTCGGTTTCGGGTCGTCGCTGGTCAGCTGGCGGCGCGGCGAGACCGAGTACCGTATCTCGGCGGTGCCGCTGGGCGGTTATGTCAAAATGCTCGGCGAGAACACTCCCGAGGAAGAGATACCGCTGGAGGATATCCCGCGCAGTTTCCAAGCGAAGGTGTGGTGGCAGAAGTGCCTCATCGTGCTGGCCGGGCCGGTGATGAACATCCTCTTCGCGGTGTTCGTCTATCTCTGTATATCGTTCTTTAACTATACCAGCGATGCAACGGTGGTCGAGTTCATAGCGCCCGATAGCGCGGCGCTTGCCGCCGGTATGCGGGAAGGCGATCGTGTCGTCGCGATGAACGGGACGCCGACCGCCGTGTGGGAGGATGTGCAGAACAATCTTCCCGAGCCGGTGAACGGCGCCTGCGCCCCGCTGACCGTGACGGTGAACCGGTGGCCGTCCGGCGCTGCCGAAGAGGTCGTCGTCAAACCCGAGAAGCGGCGGTATGCCGATGTGCTGGGCGACGAGACGGAACGCTGCATCATGGGTATCGCGGCGCTTCCGCGTGACTCCCGGCTCGCTTTTACCGGTCCGGTGGAACAGCTGAAAGGGGGCGATCTTCTGCGGGCGGTCGACGGCAAACCGGTAACGCGCTGGTATGAGGCGGCGACGCTTCTTACCCCGGCGGCCCATACGCTTCAGGTCGAACGCGACGGCAAGAAGGTCGATCTTTCCCTGACGGCCGAACAGTCGGCGCAGGCGGTCGCGGTGATGCGGCACGGCGGGATGCTGGTGGGGCAGGTGGATGACGGATCGGTCGCGAAGAAGGCCGACATCCAGCCGGGCGATCTTATCGTCGAAGCCAACGGTGTTGCAACGGTCGCGCCGTTCGAGTTCGTCAGCGAACTCAAAAAGGCGAAGGAAGGCGATACGGTGAAGATCGCGCTCTACCGCGGCGGTGAGCGCATCGAAAAAGAAATGGTCATCGCGATCGATTCCAAGGACAATCAATACACCGGTCAGAAAGAGACGAGCGTCCGCTGGGGTGCTCAGTTCCTGTTCAACTACGATATCGAGCCGACGCAGGCGCGGCGCGCCGATCCGGTCTCCTATTCGCTGCGGTACGCGGTGGGGGAGGCGTGGACCATCTCGGTGCTGACGGTCAAGGGGATGTACTATCTCATTGCCGGCAAGCTGTCGGCCAAGTCGCTCGGCGGTCCGATCCTCGTGTTCGATATCTCGCAGAAGGCGGCCGAACGGGGAGCGAAGGTGTTCCTGTCGGTCATGGCGATGATCAGCATCAATCTCGGCATACTGAATCTTCTGCCGGTCCCGGTGCTCGACGGCGGGCACATGGTCATGTATGCGTGGGAAGGGTTGACGCGCCGCAAGATACCGCCCCCGGTAAAAGAATGGTCGCTCCGGGTCGGGGTGGCGCTCCTCATGGCGCTCATGGTGTTCGCGATGTTCAACGATATCAGTCGCTATATATCCATCTTCAGGAACGGGTAGCGCATGACACAGGAGGTGCTTGTCTGGGACAGTTCCGCGGGGCACGCGCTCCTCTGGTGGCGTGCCGGCGAGCGGCAGGTAAGCCTCGTCAAACGGTATGAGAAACGGTGTTTCCTGACCCAGTTCCCGCTTTTTCTCGAAGAGATCGCCGATACCCTCACGATAGGTCCCGACACCGCGGTCTACCTCGGCGCCGGTCCCGGTTCGTTCACCGGGCTCAAGACCGGCATCGCGGTCCTCGGCGGTTTTCTCTATGCCCGCGGCGTGACGACGGTGCGGTTGGTCTCATCGCTCGACCTTTGTTCGCTTCGGGTGCCGCTTACCGAAGGAGCGCTCCATATCGTCGCGCGCCCGTTCAACGACCATACACTGTTCCTGACGGCGTTCGAATGGCATAGCGGGATGCGCCGATCCGTTATCGCGGAGCGTTCGGTGCCGCTCGCGGAACTGCCGGCGCTGTTTGCATCACCGGTCGCGAAAAGCGTCGTGCTCATCGCCGACGCCGATCTGCCGCCGGCCGTCGAAGATCAATTCTCCCGTCTGTTCCCTGCCCTGCGTCGCGCTTGCCCCGACGGCGATATAGACTTCGATCTGCTCCCGACGCTTCCGCTCCGCTCGACCGCCGATCTGCGGAGCGATCCGTTGTTGCTTGAGTATATGGCCACCCCTGCAGACCTGCGGGGGGAGCATACCGCATATTATGTTTCGATGAACTGACCGAAGGAGGTGTTGCCATGCAGCAGTACAAAGTCGTCCCGGCTCAGGAGATCGAAAAACGGCTCCACAAGACCATTCAGGAGCATTCGGATCTCAACGAGCGGGTCGACGCGCTGGCGAAGAAAGAGGTCATAACCCCCGACGAGGAGATGGAGCTCAAGCGGCTCCGCAAGCTTAAACTCTATAAAAAGGACATGATCGCCTATCTCACGACGATGATGAAGGCTACCCCCGAGTGACCGAGGCCCCCGCGGGCCTTTCTTTTCGGTGAACGATATGTCGCTGATTTTTTGACATGGATGCGGAGTAGTGTTAGTATAGCCGCGTCGTTGGCGAAAGGAACACGGGTACGGAGGATATAATGGCACGACTGTTGGTCTTTCTGCTGTTGGTCGCGTTCGTCGGGTCGGCTGGCCCGCTCTACGCTGCGAAAAAGAAGTTCACGCCCGAAGGCGGGGTGGAGGAGAAGCAGAGCGAAGAGAAGAGCGCTCCGGCCGAGGTGAAGAAGGAAAAAGCGCCCAAGAAGGGCGAGAAGAAAAAGGAGAAGGCGACGCAGAAACCGGCGACGGCCGCTGAACCGGCGCTCGCGCCGATAGCGAAGCCCGCCCCTGTCGCCGCGACCCCGGCACCCGCCGCCCCGGCGCCTGCACCCGCCGCCCCGGCGCCTGCCCCGAAGGCCGAGGAAAAACCGGCCGCGCCGCCGCCGTGGATGCCCGCTCCGAAGACCGAGACGAAGCCTGCCGCCACTCCCGTGGCGCCCGCTTCCAAGGTCGAAGAAAAACCGGCCGCCGCTCCGGCGCCTGCGCCGAAAGCCGAAGAGAAGCCTGCCGCTCCGGCGCCAGTCGTTAAGGGCGAACCGGTGGTTCTGACCGGCGCTGTGGCCGATGCCGATACGAAGTCCCCGCTGGTCGGCGCGAAGGTGACCACCAATACTTTCCCTTATCCTGCGCTTACGCTGAAAGACGGCTCGTTCAAGTATCCGATGAAACTGAAACCCGGCAAATATAAGCTTGAGGTCACCGCGCCGGGGTACAAGCCGTTCCAGATCGATATCGAGGTCGTTGCCGGCATGAAGGAACTGCCGGTGAAGATATGGCTCGCGCTTGAGACCTCCACCCTCCGGTCGCTCGCCGAACATCCCGACGGAAAACCGTTCGAACCGGCCGGTATGCGCGGCGCCGAAAAGGCGCTTGCGGCGCAGGAGCCGGTCGAGAAATCGGTCACGCAGAAGCAGATATATGTCGTGACCGGACTGCTCAAGAACGGGAAGAGCGGTGAGCCGGTCCCCGGTTCGATACTGCTCAAAGAACAGAATCTGCAGGTGCCGGTCGACGCCGACGGCAAGTTCGTGCTGTCGTTGCAGCCCGGCGATTATACCGTGCTCATACCGATAGTCGGGTATGTCCCCGAGGAAAAGAAACTGGCGGTCGCCGGGAACGGCGATGTGGTCTGGGACCTCACCCCGGTCGAGCCGATGGACCGCATGTACGGCTATCACGAAAAAATGGTGAAAAGCGATGCGGTGCGCCTTGCCGACCTGCCGGGCGCCGCGGTCGTCGCGCCGTCGCGGCGCTACGATACCGGCCTTACCATCGCCGGATCGCCGTCGGCCGAGAACGGCTACTACATCGAAGGATTCCAGTCGCCCTTCGCGGTCCATGCGTTCAGCCATGACACGGTGATACATCCCGCGCTCATCGACAAGGCGGAGCTTTCCTACGGCGGCTTCTCGCCCGCCATTTTCGACGCGACCGGCGGCGCCGTGTCGCTGACCCTGCGCGATCCGCGTACCGACCGGCTCGGCGGGTTGTTCGATCTCTCGCTTTTCGGCGTGTCGGTGCTGGCCGAAGGGCCCATCACCAATGCCGATTACTTTGCGGCGGCGGTGACCAAGGGGCTGACCGATCTGTTCCCCCGCTTCTTCTATCGCGCCGAGGATTCGCTGATCTACAACGACAACTACGATATGACGATACTCTATCTGCATAAATTCCCCGGCAATCACCGGCTCCGCGTCTATGCATTCGGCGGGATGGACAGCATCGGGCTACGCGCCGGGAATCTGCGCAACGGGGTGGCCGAACACACCAATACCCTGTCGCCTTCCCAGTTCTTCACCCGCATCACGGCCGACTACGCTTACTCGTACAAGGAACTCGACACCGAAATAGACAACCGGCTGGCGCTCTCCTACGAGAACCGCAACTGGCAGTACGCGATGTATGCCGGGAACGACTTCGGCCTGACGGCGCATCTTATCGAGGGTCTCGACGAGTTCCACTGGAAGTTCGACCCGCACAACAAACTGACCATCGGCGCCAATATGCGGCTCGGGTTCTTCGATGTCTCCGACGACTATATTTCGCTGCCGCTGGAGGGGGAATCGTTCCCCGTGCGCGTCGCGCAGAAGATCGGCGACCCCGGTTATCAGCCCTACCTCCATCCGACGCTGTACGCGATGCACGAACTCTCCTACGCCGGGTTCACCGTCCAGCCGGGATTCGTGTTCTACATCGACGCGCATAACAAGAAACATCTGGAACTGTCGGTCGACCCGCGTCTCATGGTCGAATACCGCTTCGACGACTCGATGGCCCTGCGGCTGTCGGGCGGTCTTTATTCGCGGCGGCCCGATTACGAGATCGCAAGCGACCGGTGGGGTACCGAGGAACTGCTCGCGGAACACGCGGTCCACGCGGTGCTCGGTTTCGAGAAGACCTTCCTGAACGCCTATACCATCGAGGTGAAGGGCTTCTACAAATACCTCTACAACCTCATCCGCCGTTCGGGGACCGATCCGCTCGAATTCAACAACCTCGGCGAAGGCTATGCGGCCGGCGGCGTCCTGAACTTCAAGGCCGATATCACCGACACCTTCAGCGGCATGGTCGGCTATGCCTTCAGCATCAGTCAACGCAAGGACAGCGCCGCGCTGGCATACCGTTCGAGCGATGCCGACATTCCCCATACCCTGATCCTCACGGGCCGGTGGACCCCCGCCAAGGAATGGGCGCTCTACGGCCGTTTCTCGCTCCGTTCCGGCGCTCCCTATTCGAGCCTATCGGGCGCCGAGTTCATCGACGACGGCGTCGAGTCGCGCTTTGAACCGGTCCCGCTGCGCGATGCGAACGGCCGCACCATCGTTAATGACGCGCGCTACGGGCTGGTGCATGAACTCGACCTGCGCGGCGAATACACCTTCTTCCTTGAAGAGATGACGCTCACGCTTTTTGCCGAGATGCGCGGGATCAGCGGGCTGTTCGACAAGAATGCCGTCGGTACGCTCTACAGCACCGACTTCACGCAGGAGAGCGACCTGTCGACGACCCCGATGGTCGCCACGGTCGGAGTGAGAGGAGAATTTTAGGTGAGGTACGCCATGAAGAACATACTTATAGCGATCCTTTTTTCCCTTTTCTGTACGCTCGTCGGCTGTAAAAGCGACACGGTCGCTCCCGACTGGCGGATAGAGGGGCCGCGCGTGCTGGCGATAACGGCCGACAAGCCGGTCTTTTCGCCGGGCGACACCGTCGATCTTTCTCTATTGCTGGCCGGCGTGGACATGATCGGCCGCACCACGGCGACGGTGGAATGGAGCCTCGGCAATGTCCTGCAGAGCGTTCCCGCCGACCGCGCGGCGCGTTTCGAAATGCCCGCAACGAACGATGTGGACATCTACTTCGGCGCCGATGCGGATTACCAGTACACGACGACCGGACATGTCACCGTGATAGCCCATGCCGTCGTCCGGCTCGCCGACGGTACCCTCTTGCCGGCACAAAAGAGTTTCCTGCTCGCCAAGAGTTCCGTGGTGGCGTCACTGAACTACCGGAACCCCGATATCGCCCGCATACTGGTCGAGATACCGGGGCACAGCGGCCTGTCGATCGAAGCGGGAGCTCCCGTATTCATTCCCGCCGCCGCGACCGCGAAGACGATAAAACTGCAGGCTGAACTGACCGATAATGCGAACATTGAAGCCTATGGATACCGATGGTTCGTCGAGAGTTCGCTGGCCGATGTAATGCCCGTGGTAGAGACCGGCGCCGCCTCTTCAAAGGTCGAGGTCGCGCTTCCCCAGCTTGGTGCTCTGACGGTCCACCTGATCGTCGAGGATCGCTCCGAAGAGATGGCGAACGCCCTCTATCAGGGCGGCGTCGATTTCGTATCCTTCACCGTTGCGATCGGCTCCGATACCTCCGACAACGACACCCTGTCGCCCGACGAAGGAACGACCGACGATACCGTCGATATCGACCAGATGGTTACCGATACCGATACTCTTCTGACCGACTGATACCTCCTTCCCGCGCTGTCAAACTGGGCTGACATTTTGACAACCTGTCAAAATGGCCCGTCTGGAGGCCTCGCAACAATCCGATATCATTAAGCGTATCCGGTGGCATGGCTGTTGCTTAAATGCCCCCCGTTTTTATGAATTTCGGAGTCGCGCGTGAGAAATCGAACGGTCCTCGGCCTGTTATTGTTCGTGTCGCTAACCTTCCTCTTTTTCTCGGTGTATGCCCTGCTGTTCACCTTTGCCGTGAAGGATGAACAGGGAGTGCCCTCGTCGGAGAAACCGGCGTCAAAAAAGAGCGTGGAAGAACAGGCGCGTCCTGAAGAGATGCTTTACTTCGGCTCAAGAAGTCAGAGCGAAGCGGTCCCCAATGTGTTCGACATGACCATGCGGCAGGTCACCCTGAGCGATCAGGAGAATGCCGAGTCGCTTTCACAGCCCCGGGAGGTCACCGTCGAGGAGATCAACGCGTTGCTCGATACTCCGGAGCGCTGTATGGCGCTTCCCGGCGCAGTGCTTCTGGGGACGGCGACCGCCATTCCGGAGTCCGAATCGTTCGCGACGATATCCTCTTCCGCAGGCAAGGCGCCGGTGGAAGGCAAGGGCAAAGCGGCCGCCAGCGGCGATATGCTGATGGTCATGCGTATCGATGACGAGCTTGACGGCGGCACGGTGTTGGCGGCGATACGACGCAACCTCGTGGCGTTCAAGACACCCTCCGGCATCCGCTGTCTGGGCGAGAATGTCGGCAAGGAGGCATCGGGTGCCGAAGCAGGCAAACCGGCTGAGAACACTACCGGTTCTAACGACATGAATGTCATGCAGACCGGTCCCAATTCATACCGCATCAGCCGCGAGGACCTCAACAAGGCGACGGCGAACCTCAACGGTCTGGCCACCGAGGCGCGTATCGTTCCCGACCGGCAGGAGGGAGGTTTCAAGATATTCTCCATCAAGCCGGGCGGCCTGTATCAGAAGATCGGCGTCCAGAACGGCGATGTCATAAAAAGTATCAACGGCATAGAACTCTCCAGCCCCGACAAGGCGCTTGAGGCCTATTCGCGCCTTCGCAACGCGAACAAGTTGAGTCTCGATATCGTGCGCCGCGGCAAGCGGGAGACATTGGATTATAGTGTGGAGTAAATAGGAGTCATCATGCGGAACGCAGTATTGTGCATCCTTCTCGTATCCGGCTTCGTCATGACGGCGGCCGCACAACAGCCCAACGATGTGCAGTTCCCGGTCAAGTTCAGTCCGGCGCTGCAATCGCCGCTCAAGGATGTCGCCAAGAATGTGCGGAAGGCCGATAAGCGCAAGAAGGACAGCAAAAAGAGCGAGAGTGAACAGAAGGCCGAAAAAGAGGAGAAGGAGCGTATCAAGCAGAGCGAACGGCCCATCGGCGCGCCGCCGTCGCCGGGAAGCGGTTCTTCCTCATCGTCCTCTGCGGGCGGTTCCGGGTCCCAGTCGGCGTTGCCTCCCGCGCCGAGCGATGACCCGACCCGCAGCGCCGGAGCCGGCGATGTGGTGAAGATAGAGGCGAAACACACCAAGAAAATGAGCAAGAACGCGAAGGTGAACCTCGATTTCCCCGATACCGACCTGCTCATGGTCATCAAGTTCTTCAGCGAGGCGACCGGCCGCAACTTCATCCTGCAGGAGCGGCTCGCAAAGGCGAAGGTCACCATCATGTCGCCGGTCCCGGTGACCATCGACGAGGCGTGGCGGACCTTCCTGACCCTTCTTGCCGTGAACAATATCTCGATCGTGCAGGACGGGAAATTCACCATCATCATGAACGAGAAGGACACCATCTCGCAGGGCATCTCGGTGGTCAAGGACGACAAGATACCCGATGTCTTTAAAATGGTGGCGGTCGTCATCAAGTTCAAGTATGTGCCGGCTCAGGAAATGGACAAGGTGGTCAAGATCTTCCGCGACAAGGGCGGCGAATCGGTCATCTTCGACGATAAGACCATAATTCTTGTCGACTATGCGGCCAACATCAGGAATATCCTCGATATCACGCGCGATCTCGATACGCCGGCCGATGCCGATACGGCGCGGCTTCACTTTGTGCGGCTCGCCCACATCGCGCCGAGCGACGCGAAGAAACTTATAGACGATATTTTTAAGGATTTTACCAAGAACGCCGGGAAACAGCAGAAGAAGCCGGGCGAGAATACCCCGGTGCTCGGCGGTGTGGCCAACGACGGACAGCCGCCGCAGCCGGCGCCCGCCGAAGGGCAGCCGCAGCCGGCGGAAGAAGCCTCGTCAAGCAGCATCAGTTCGATGTATGTGCAGATCGTGGCCGACGACCGGAACGAACAGCTCATCATCCTGTCGAACAGGTCGACCTTCGAACTGGTCCTGCAGGTGGTCAAGAAGATAGATCGCGATATCGAGGGGGAGGGCGAGATCCATGTGCTCAAACTCCAGAACGCGAAGGCGAAGGATCTGGTCACGACGCTCAACAGTCTGGCGAAGGGCGGTAAGCAGCAGAACAAGGGGGCGGCGGGCAAGGGGACCGAGGTCTTCGAGGGCGAGGTGAACATCTCGGCCAACGAATCGACCAACTCGCTGGTCATCGTTTCCTCGCTGCGCGATTTCCGGAATCTCAAAAAGGTGGTCGAACAGCTCGATGTCCGCCGCAAACAGGTCTTCGTCGAGGCGGTCATCATGGAGGTGAAGGTCTCCGAGGATCTGGAATACGGCAACTCCTATGCATCGGCCGGTTTTGAGGCTTCCATCGGCGGAGAAAAGATACCGATATTCTTCGCCAAGGCGTTCTCGACCCCGACCCCGGGTCTGGTCGCCGGTCTTCTGGGCCCGACCATCGCCGGCACCGATCAGATTCCGGGGCTCAGCCCGGTGGCCGGCATCCCGTCGCTCGGCATCCTGCTCAACGCGATGAAGAACGATTCGAATGTCAATGTCATGTCGGCGCCGCATATCCTGACCACCGACAACGAGGAGGCCGAGATAACGGTCGGCGATACGATTCCCTTCCCGTCGGGCAATATCATCTCCGGGACGGCGGGCAGTCAGATAACCTACAAGCGCGAGGATGTCGCGCTCAAACTCAAGATAAAACCGCAGATAAACGAATCCGGCTACATGACCCTGCAGATCGATCAGGAGGTCACCGAACTCGGCGCGAACACGCAGTACGGCTACACGACCTCGAAGCGGGCCGCGAAGACCATCATCAATGCCGAAGACCAGCAGACGGTGGTCATCGGCGGCCTGATGAAGGATATCGTGACCGAGAGCGAGAATAAGGTGCCGATACTGGGCGATATCCCGGTGCTCGGCGCGCTGTTCAAGTACACCAAGAACAAGAAGGAGAAGGTCAACCTGCTCATCATCCTTACCCCGCATATCGTCGAGGGGAAGGAGGATTTCGACCGCATCTACAAACGGAAGATGCAGGAACGCGAAGAATTCGCGAAGAAGTTCTACGGTTCCATCACCGAGTACGAGCGCACCATCACGCTGGAAAAGAAGCGCGGCGCCCTTCTGTCTATGGCGCGGCTTCTCGATAAGGACAAGCGCAACGAGGAAGAGGAGAAAGAACGGGTCGAACGGCTGAACCGGAAACGGGCGCTCATGATAGGTCCCGACGGGTCGCAGAAAGAGATCGATATGGGCAAGAAGCCCGACGGCATATCGGGCGAAGAATCACCGAAGAGCGATGGCGCGCCGGTATCCGAGACCATCGATCCGGCCCCCGCCGTTGAAGCGGGGCCGCGCATGGATGCGGCCGAAGACACCCTGATACAGCCGTCGGAGACCGTTCCGCCCATCGAGGAGTAGCAATGAGAAAGCTTATCGGCGAGATACTTATCGACCGGACCTTCGCTTCTTCCGCGGTCATAGAGGAGGCCTTCCGCAAACAGGGTGAAGGCGATGCGCGCAAGATCGGCGAAATACTGGTGGCCGGCGGCCAGCTGACCGTCGAACGGCTGGGGCTCGCTCTCGCCGAACAGGCGGGCGCCGTGATCGGCGAGCAGGACCCGTTGTCGCGGCAGGATCCGGCGCTGCTGCCTCTTTTCCCCATCTATCTTGCCCGGAAATACCGCGCCATACCGCTGTTCATCGAGGACGAGCGGCTGGTGGTCGCGACGGTCGACCCCGACGATTACTTCCTGCAGAACCAGTTGTATATGCTGTACGGCAAGGATGTGATCCCGGTCCCCGTCGAAGAGAAGAAGGTGACCGAACTCATCAACAACGCCTACAGCCGTCTGGATACCACCGAAGGTTCGCTCAACGAGGAGGAGTTCCGCGACATGGGCTCCGACGAGGATACCTCACTGCCCGACCTTATCGACTCGAACGACGAGGCGCCGATCATCCGGTTCGTCAACACGATGGTCGCCAAGGCGGTCAAGGAGCGGGCAAGCGATATCCACTTCGAGTCGTTCGAGGACGAGATGATCGTCCGGTTCCGGCGCGACGGCAAACTCTATGTCATCCAGAAGGTGCCGAAGGCGGCGCAGGCGGGACTCATCACCCGCGTCAAGATCATGGCGCGCCTCAATATCGCCGAAAAGCGTCTGCCGCAGGACGGCAATATCAAGATACGGGTCGCCGGCAACGATATCGATTTCCGCGTGTCGACCCTTCCGTCGGTCCACGGCGAATCGGTCGTCCTGCGTATCCTTGACAAGACCACGCTGCAGCTGTCGCTCGACAACTGCGGGTTCAACCAGCGCGATCTCAAGGTCATGCGCCAGATGATACATAAGAAGCACGGCATTTTTCTGGTCACCGGCCCGACCGGTTCGGGTAAGACGACCACCCTCTATTCGGCGCTGACCGAGATCAACTCGCCCGATGTCAAGATCATCACCGAGGAGGATCCGGTCGAATATCAGCTCAAGGGGATCAATCAGATCCATATCAACGCGAAGATCGGGCTTTCCTTCGCGGCCGGTCTGCGCCACATCCTGCGTCAGGATCCCGACATCATCATGGTCGGCGAGATCCGCGACAAGGAGACGGCCGACATCGCGATACAGGCGTCGCTCACCGGCCATCTGGTCTTCTCGACGCTCCATACCAACGATGCGCCGAGCGCCTTCACGCGGCTCATCGACATGGGGGTCGAACCGTTCCTCATCTCTTCGACCATCATCGGCGTGCTCGCTCAGCGGCTTATCCGCCGTCTCTGCGTTCACTGCCGTGAACCTTATTATCCCGATCCCTCGGTCCTGCGTGAGTTGGGACTCGATCCGGAGGAGTATCGCGGCCATGCCTTCTACAAGTCGGTCGGCTGCGAAAAGTGCGCGCAGACGGGATTCCAGGGACGGCAGGGTATTTTCGAACTGCTTATCATCGACGACGATATCCGGCGCGCGGTGGTGAACCGGCAGGACGCCTCGGTCATCAAGAAGGTGGCGGCGGCGTCGGGAATGCTGACACTCCGCGAGGACGGCGCGATGAAGGCGGTCAAGGGGGTCACCTCTCCCGACGAGATACTGCTCAGAACTCAGGTGGACACATAAATGCCGCTCTACGCTTACAAGGTCATGGATCGCGCGGGACGCGAGAAGAAAGGAACGATGGAAAGCGCCTCGCGCAACACGGTCAAGGCGAAGTTCCAAGCCGAAGGCTGGTTCGTGGTCGATATTCAGGAAAAGGTCACGCGTGAAGGACTATCGTTCCTCCGCACACTCTTCAGCATGAAGCGCAAGAAAGTGGCGCTCGACGAGGTCGCTTCGATGACGCGGCTGCTCGCGACCCTGCAGAAGGCGCGCATACCGCTGGTCGAATCCATCGCGGCGGTGGCGCAGCAGCAGGACAATCCGCGGCTCGGGGAGGTGCTGGTGCTGGTCAAGAGTAAGATGCAGGAGGGCTACAGTTTCTCCCGGGCGGCCCGTGATTTCCCCGATGTCTTCAGCCCGCTTTACTGCAACATGATCGCGGCGGGCGAAGAGTCGGGGGCGACCGAGGCGGTGCTCCTGCGGCTGGCCGATTTTCTTGAATCGCAGACCGATCTGCGCAACAAGGTCCAATCGGCGATGACCTATCCGATCATCCTGTTCGTGGTGGCGATACTGGTCGTCGGCATGCTTTTCACGGTGGTCATCCCGAAGCTTTCGAAGATGTTCGAGGATGTGAATATGGTCCTGCCGTTCCAGACGCGCGTTCTTATCTGGATGAGTGCATTCGTGAGCAACTGGTGGTGGCTGATGCTCATCCTCGCCGTCGGCGCCTTTCTGTGGTTCAACCACTGGAAAAAGACCTCGGCAGGCGAATTGAAATGGAACCGCCTTCTCATCACGGCGCCGATATTCGGCAAGATAAACCGGATGGTGGCGATATCGCGTTTCGCAAAGACCCTTTCGACCCTGCTCACCTCGGGCGTCCCGATACTTTCGGCGCTCGATATCGTCCGCCGGGTCATCGGCAACCGGGTCATCGAGGACGCGGTCGCGGCCGCGCGCGAGAATATCAAGGAGGGCGAATCGATAGCGGTGCCGCTCAAGCGATCCGGGGAATTCCCGCCGATAGTCATACAGATGATCGCCATCGGCGAGAAGTCGGGAGAACTCGAAGAGATGCTTGAAACGCTCGCCGGATCGTACGAAAAGGAGGTCAGCTATTCGCTCGACCGGCTCACCGCGATGATCAACCCCATCATGATCGTGTTCCTTGCGCTCATCATCGGGTTCATCGTTTTTGCGGTCGTCATGCCGATACTGAAGATAAACGAAGCGGTCCAATAACACGGAGGAGGAACATCATGGTACGGGACATCGTCAGGGGATTGTTCAGGTCGCGCGCCGTATCGGCGGGCTTTTCACTGCTCGAGATCATGGTCGTCATCACGATCATGGCGATGATCATGGGCGCCGTTTCGGTCGGCGTCATGAGCTATCTCGACCGGGCGAAGACCAAACAGGCGGGAATGGACATCAAGACCGTAGCCAATGCGCTCGATCTCTACAAAAGCGAATTCGGCAAGTATCCCGATGGGCTCGACGCGCTGGTCAAGGAGAAGATACTCAAAGAAAAGAAGGTTCCCAAGGACCCGTGGGGCAACGAGTATGTCTACATCAATCCGGGCTCGAACAATCCTGACGAATTCGATCTCTATTCATTCGGCAAGGATGGGCGCGAGGGCGGCGGGGACGATGTCACCAACTGGGGCGAAGAGGAATGATTTGTGAGCAGTGAGCAGTGAGAATTAAAGGAGTCGCTATGTTCGGCGTGCGGCGCGGATTCACCATGATAGAGATGATGGTGGTGCTGGCCTTCATGATCATCATCGCCGGCGTATCCATCCCGGCGGTCGCCAACATATCGCGCTCCGAGGCGGCATCCGAACTCGGCATCTTCAACGCCTTCATGAAAAAGGCATTCATCAATTCGGTGCGACGCAACGAATATCTGCGCATCGCCGTTAATATGCAGAGCGGCGATTATTGGACCGAGAAGACCGAGACGCCGTTCTTCCTGATGACCGGCAAGGAGCAGGAAGGCTATGAGCGCCAGAACGAGGCGTTGCTGGAAGATTATGATGAGGCCGAGAAGTCGCAGAGCGCGCTCAAGTCGGGCAGCGGCGCGTCGGGGCAGAATTTTTTTCAGCTCCTTTCCATGCAGGGAACCGATGATGCGGCGGCCGACGATCTCTACAACTGGGAGAATTTCGTTCCGGAGCGGCGCAACCTCCGTGAACTGCTGAAGCCGGAGTTTTCGGCGGTCTCCGAGAAACGGTCGCTTCCCTCGTCGCTCCAGTGGACCCAGTTCTTTTCGTATCACACCCCCGACATACTGACCCCGGAGAGCGACGAAGAGGAACCGAAGGAGAAGATGGCCTACATCTATTTTTTCCCGCAGGGGCGGATATCCCCTTTTTATCTTTCCATCGGCGAGAAAGGGGAGGAGGAGAGTTTTCTCCACATCTCGGCCGATATGTACCTCGGCACGAAGGTGGAGAAGGGCGATTTCGGCGAAGAGGTGAAAGTGCTGCACAAGGAACTGGAAGAGGACCGGGACGAGGAAGGAAAATAGCGTGAAGGGTATGATGACCGACATGACCGCCGCCAGCGGTTTCTCGCTGCTTGAAGTGACGGTGGCCATCGCTATTCTCGCGGGGCTTTTGCTTTCGGTGGCGCGCATCGTGTCGCACAGCTACTACTACACCGAACGGGTCGCCGACATCTATCTCGGTACCGAACTCGCCCGTCTCAAACTGCACGACATAGAATCGGACATCAAGAAGGACGGCCTGCCGACGGCGGACAAGGAGGACGAGGGCGATTTCGACGAAAAGGCCTACGAAGGCTTCAAATGGAAATACAGCATCAAGCGGGTCCACATACCGATCCCCGATATATCGGGGGGGTCGGCGACCGGCGAGGTCGAGCAGAGCGCGCAGGATCAGGGGGCCGATCTGCTGATGGGCGCCAAGTCGATGATAGAGGATTTCATCAAGGAAAAGATACGGAAACTGACCCTTGAGGTGTGGTGGGGCGAAGGGAAGCGGGCATCGGAACGGGTGACCTTCGTCATCTTCATCCCGGCCGACACGACGGTGCAGGAATTCCAGCAGGCGGGCCAGCCGTCGACCGGACAGCCGGGTCAGCCGGGCGCGAAACGGCCGCCGATGTTCAACAACCCGTCGAT
>CAYPQK010000018.1:0-19983 GCA_964412895.1 uncultured Spirochaetales bacterium | reverse complement strand
GGCAACACGCCGGGCGGTACCCCCGCCCCGCGGTGGAACAACCCGGCGGGACGCGGCACGATGCAGATGCCGGTCGCGGGGGGCAACTGATATGACCCGGAAGGCGTTCACCCTCATCGAAGTGCTGGTGGCGACCGCGATACTGGCGCTCATCGTATCGTCGGTCTATTTTTCCTTTTCGAACCTTATCGAAGGACGGACGCGGATACGCGACCGGGCCGAAGGACTGCGGCGCGTCTATTTCGCGCTCGATCTGATGCGGCGCGACATCCAGAACGCCTACCTGACCCGCAACCGCGGCCTGCCGGAAGAGACCCACATCACCGTATTCACGAGCGTCGAGGATTCACCGGTGTCGCACCTGACCTTCTCGACCCTCAACCATGTCAAGATGCGGGCGGGCGGCAAGGAGTGCGATCAGGCCGAGGTGGAGTATTACGGCGACACCATCGACGGCGAACCGACCCTCATGCGGCGCGAAAGTTCGTGGGTCGACGGCTTTCCCGAGAAGGGGGGCAATGTATTCCCGGTGTTCTCCGGATTCCGGTCGATAACCTTCGAGTTCTGGGATGAGACGGCCCGCGAATGGCGTGCGGCATGGGACAGCGAGGGGACCGACAACGCCGATGTACTGCCGCCCAAGGTGAAGATCACGATGCGGATCCGCGAGGCGGAGGATGAACGGAAAGAATTCCTCGTCGAATCGGTGGTGAATATAAAAATGCAGAAACCATTCACATTTTAACATGAAGACGATGCTGAACGACATGATCACGCAGTTCCGGCGGCCGCGGGGGATAGCGCTCCTGCTGGTGGTCGTGATGATCGCCGTGATGCTTCCCATCGTCACCGATATGAATTATGAGGCGCGCACCGAGTTCGAACTCGCGATGAACTACAAGAAAAAGGCCGAGGCGGCGGCGCTCGCGCAGTCGGGGCTGGCGTTCGCCGCGATCGTGTTCGATCTCCAGAAGCAGGTCGAGACCCTCCTCAAGTCGAGCGCGCTCAAATCGCTCGGCATACAGAGTTTCGAGATATGGGACATCATCCCGTTCGACACGAGCCTCCTGCGCGGTTTCACCGCCGCCGGCCCGTTCGCCGATATCGGCGATCTGGTGGGGGACTCCGCCGAAGGTTCATCGAGAAGAGTGGAAGATGCGGCCGGAACGGTGCCACCGGTGGATGAGGGAGACCCGCTGTTCGACTTTCCCGGCGACTTCAAGCTCGAGTTCGAGAACGAGGACACGAAGATAAACATCAACCTGCTTGACAGCGGTGCGAAAGAGGGTGTCGCCCGGATGCTCTGGGGCATCCTCGAACCGGATGTCTACGATTTCCTGTTCCTCGAAAATACCGCCCGCAGAGAGTTCGTCACCCGCGAGGAGCTTATCGCCAATATCGCCGACTGGGTCGACGGCGACGACGAACGCTACCTGCTCGGCGGCGACGAGCGGTCGCTGTACGACGAGTTTCTGCCGAAGTACGGCGTCAAGAACGCGCGCTTCGACACCATCAACGAACTGCGGATGGTCTACGGCGTGGACGATGTGGTGTTCCGCCTGCTGGCGCCGAATGTCACGATCTATTCGAGCGGCCGGATCAATGTCAACAAGGCGCAGCCCATTATCCTTGAAGCGCTTATCCGCAGTTATGCCAAGGATAAGAACATGGGGATGTTCTACAACGAGGACATGATGCGCGAGTTCATGGGAAAGATCCTCGCGAAACGGGCGAAAGACGGATTTTACAAGGCCGACGATTTCATCGCGGCGGTCCGCGACGAAGGGATAGAACTGGAACCGGGGATATCTTCACAGCTGAGCGCCGAAGGGAGTTTCTACCGCATCCGGGTGCGCGGAGAGCGCGAAGGGGTGGAGGCGCTCATCGAGATGGTGGTCGATAAGAATTTCAATATTTATTTTTACCGCGAGGGCTGAAAGAGAGGGAACGCATGCGATTCGCATCTTGCAGGATACAGAACGACCGGATACTCGTGCTCGGCTACGAGAAGGAGTACAACCGGACCGTGTCGCGCCGGTTCACGGTGCTTTCGTTCGACGAAGCGGCCGCGGGGCTGGCGCCCTATGAATATCTGGACATCATCGTTCCTGCCCGCGAAGTGCTCAGCTTCGCCGGCAATTATCCGCCGGTGAAACGGCAGGATCTCGCGCGGATAGTTCAGCAGGACATCGAGTCGGTGACACCGTACAAGAACGACGAGATCATCTTCGATATGACGGTGCCCCGGGCCGACGGGATGACGCCGGTCTTTATCGCCCCCCGGGAGAAACTGCACGCCCTGCTTGACCGTTCGGGCGCCCCGATCCGCGACAAGGTGCGGTCGCTCGTTCCCGAGGCGTCGCTCCTGCCGGAAGGGATCGAGGAGACGCAGGCGCTCTTCATAGACGACGAGGTGACCGTCTTTTCCGATGCGCGGGGACAGGTCGTCCGTACGATCGGCCTTTCACGGCTCGCTCAGATGATGCGGGGATCGCTCGGGCAGAGTAAGTCGGAGGATGAGGCGCTCCAGATACTCGCCTCGGCGATGGATCTGACCGACGGCCCGGCCCTGTCGGAGGACGAACTGCTCCTGCGCAAGGCGGCCGAACGCTTCTACCATGAACTGGCGGCCGAATTCGGGCGGTTCCTCAAACGCGGACCGCGCACCGTCATCTACTTCGCCGACCGGCTGCCGGGCAACGCGGAAAAACTGGCGTCGCTCATCATCCCCGGGGCGCTGGTCGTCACGGCCGAAGAGGCGCTCGACCGCGTCAATACTATGGCCGAAGGGCGCGAGGGGGCCGATCTGGCGCGCGGCGAATTCACCTATCGCGGCGGCTTCACTTTCCTGAAACAGCGCATGATACTTGCCGCGGTACTGTTCGTCGCCGGCTTCGTTCTGCTGTTCGCCGCTTTCGAGACGCGTCTGTGGTACCTCGATCAGGCGAGCGCCGCGCTCGACGACGAGGCGCGCGTCATCACCAAGGAGGTGCTGGGCAAGGAATATCCCTCTCTGCGGCAGGCGATATCGGTCATGCAGAAGGCCATCGGCGGCGGCGGAAAAGAGGGAAAGAACGACAAAAAACTCTATCCCTATTCGGCGGTCTTCGTCATGGAGCAGACCTTTCCGGCGGCCGCCTTCGAGGGGAGTTCGGTCGAGGTCCGCGATTTCTCGTTCAAGGAGGGGAAGGTGAAGCTCTCCGGTGAGGCCGATTCGCTCGAACACATCAACACCATGCTGGAGAATCTGGAGAATCTTGAATATGTCGCCGAACTCAACAAGGGGCAGATAACGAGCCGCGGCGGGAAGAATTCGTTCAGCGTCGGGTTCCTCTTTCAGAAAAAGGCGCCCAAAGAGCTTTCCAAAAAGGAACAGAAAAAAGGAGCCGAACAGCCGGCCGAAGAGCTCGACGGAGCGGCGGAGGATATCCCCCGGCCCGCGCCGGCCGCGGCCCCTGCTCCGGCCGCCGTCCCCGCTCCGGCCGCCGTGTCGCAGCCGCGTGAACAGGGAAAACGGGAACAGATACCGTGGGAGGAGGAACAATGAAAGAACGGATAGCGGCCTACCTGTCGGGACTCAGTTCCCGCGAGAAGAATATCCTGCTGTTCTTCGGCTGTTTCGTCATGCTTTTTCTGGTGGCGGTCTTTTATCTGGTGTTCAACGATACGGTCAACTCCCGCAAGGAGGAGATACGCGAGAAGCGGACGCTGATGGCGAAGATCGACGAATATAAGAACTCCTTCCGCCGGGCCCGCGACCGCGAGAACGCCGTGCTGCTCTCGATACAGAGCAACGAAACGAATCTCAACAGCCACCTCAACGGGGTCCGCGAGGCCTACGGCGTCGAGATATCGACCATCAAGGAATTGAAGTCCGAGAAAAAAGGCGAATTCACGAAAGAGATGATAGAGGTCGGCGTCCGCAGCATCGACATGCCGACGCTCATGAGCTTCCTGTACGGTCTGGAGAATAAGGCGCGCTATGTGTTCGTCGACGCGCTCTCCATCAAAAAACGGTTCGACGGGAAGAACTATGAGGTCACGCTGGTCGTCGCCACCCTCAAGGAGGCCACCGAGAAATGAAGGAAAGACTGATACTCCTGTGGGGCCGGGCCGTCACGCAGCTCGAGCCGCTTTTCCGGAAACTCTTCACCGGCGGCCGGGTCGCCTCGCTGGTCCGCGGTTCCTTATTTGTCGGCGCCGCATCGACCATCGGCATGTATCTGGCGCTGACGCTGTTCGTCCCCGACGATCTGGTGCTGTCGAAACTCAACGGCGCGCTCGCCGGCCGCGGGCTGGCGGTGGAGGCCGCCGATATCGATTATTCCCCGTTCCTTTCGGCGAGTCTTGACGACGGCGCGGTGAAGTCGGGCGCCGACACGCTCCTCACCTTCGGCGAACTTATCGTTTCTCCATCGCTGTGGTCCGTTGTTACCGGCGACCCCGCCGTGACGGTCACCATCGTCGATATCGACGGGAAGGGCGGCGTTCTGACCGTCGAGATCGGTTCGGGCGACGAGCCCTGTTACCGGCTCGATGCCGACGATGCGCCGTTGGCCCTGCTGCGGGCGTTGTGGCCCGATGTCATCATCGACGGCGTCTTGAACGGGTCGGCCGAATTCTGCCGGGAAAAGAAACTGTCGGGAGAGATCGATCTGGCCGCGACCGACGCCGCGCTTGGCGGCAAGGTCTACGGCCTCGAACTGGAAAAAAGCATCGTGCTGGGCGCGGTGGATATCAGCGGCAGCATAAAGGAGAACAAGCTCGATATCCGCAAAATGACCGCGTCGGGCGACCTCGATATGGAGGTCGACGGCAAGGTGACGCTCAATCCGTCGAATCTCAAGAGTTCACGGCTTGAACTCAACGCCGACCTGAAGGAGAAGAAGGAAGGGGCGATCAAGCAGATACCGCTTCTTGAGCTTGCGCTGTCGCGTTTCAAGGATCCCGGCGGCGGCTATACCATGAAGATCAGCGGCCCGGTATCGGGTCCGAGTGTCCGCCGCGATACCCGCGCCAACCGTCCTCCCCGCAACACCAAACCCGATTTCGGCAATGGCGCCGACAAGGAAAAGAAGAAGGAAAAAGAAAGAGATAAAGATAAAAATAAAGAAGAAAAAGAGCCCGTGAAGTCCGCGGTGCGCGGGCCGGAAAAAGAACCGGAGCCGGAAGTGGAGGATCAGTCGCCCGTGCCGGACGAGAAGGAAAAGGAAAAGGAAAAGGAAAAAGATCAGGAGAAGGAAAAGGAAAAGGAGAAAGATCAGGAGAAAAATACCGATACGGAGGAAAAACTATGAGAACCATCATGATCTGCGCCATCGGGGCACTGTCCCTGCTCGCTTCCTGCGCGACCCAGAACATCAAGGGGACCGACATTCCCGACACGCCGCAGAACCGGGCCGTGCTGGAGGTGTTCTTCGAGTATGTTTCGGCGCTCAAGGAGAAGAACCCCGACCGGCTTATCGCTCTGGTGTCGGAGAGCTATCTCGATCACAACGGCACCGATGACGCGACCGACGATGTCGATTACAGCAATGTCAAGGCGTTCATCAACTCGGATGCCTACCAGAATGTCCGTGCGACGAATCTGTTCTTCATCATCAAAGACATGACGGTCCTCGACGGCGGCGAAACGGCCAAGGTGCTCTACTACTACGAAGTGCGCCTGAAGACCGAACGGCTCGCCCCGCCCGAAGAGAGCTCATCCATCAACTCCGACAAGGAGAAATGGCTCAAGGAGACCGAGGTCAACCAGATGGTGCTGAAGAAGGAAGGGGAGAAGTGGAAGATAGTCTCCGGTCTCTGATCCGTTATTCCTTAAAGATACTGCCGACAGTCGAAAAGAGAATTACTGAGCCCGTATCGCGGCGGTGATCTCGGGGTGCGCCTGCGTAAAGGCGATGATCGCCTCGCCGTCGGCCTGCGTGATGCCGACCGTCGGGATGGTGCCGTCGGCCTGCATTTCCAACACCCCCTGCGTATTGTTGTAGATGATGATGGCGACGGCGCCGGCGTTGGCCGCGTTGGTTATCTTCTGGGTGAACTGGCAGGTGCCGCGCTGAACCAGCACGACGGTCCCCGTCACATCGGTCTTATAGGCGTTACAGCCGTTGGCGTTATCCTCGACCAGCCCTATGACCACCAGCGCGGTAGGCCCGATATCGCTGGTTATCGCCGGGGTGCCGGTGCCGCCCGAACCGGGGGTGGGTTCGATCGCCGCGATATTGGTGAGCGCCGCGTCGACCGGCGTCGGGCCGGTCACTTCGACATGCAGGGAGCCGACGGTGGTCGGAAGACAGCAGGTCGGAGGCGGAAAACCGCCGCCTTCGCAGGTGAACTGGCCGGACTGGGTCGTGCCGTCGGGGCAGGGCTGTCCGGATACGCAGGTGCCGCCGTTATCGGTGCAGAGGGTGCTCACCGTGTTGTCGTCGTCGGGGACGACCACCTCGTCGTCAACCGGTTCGATATCGGTCGCGTCGTCAGGAAGCGCGTCGTCGATGGCGATGTCGTCGGTGTTCACGCCGCCGTCGTCGTTCGGTTCGGTGTCGGTGCCGACCGGGATGTCGGCATCGGTGAGGATCGGCGTGTCGCCCTCGGTGCCGACCGGGTTGTCGGTGACGGGGTCGTCGTTGTCGCCGGCGACGATGTCGTCGGTGTTCAGCCCGTCAAGGGGTACGCGTTTGATGTCGTTCTCGCAGGAGGCGAGTAAAAAAAGCGCCGTCACGATGCCGATGAATTGAACGATCTTCATGGGAGGACCTCCATCCGTTATGTCTCTTCGTGTAAAAACTCTAGCCGGTGCGGAGTATTTGTCAAGAAGCCTGTTAATGCAGGTTGTCTGCGTAGGTCTCGGGGACGAAGAAACTGCGATTCTTGAGCAGGCTTTCCTCGAGTACCAGCGCCTTTTCGGTCGTCCCTTCGCGGAACCGGTCGGCGATGTCGAAGGGGGGGAGCCAGAGCCGTTCGTAGGTGAAGGTGAGCGGATCGACCGCCTTGTTTTCACGGTAGACGCCGAAATGGAGGTGCGATCCGGTCGAGCGCCCCGAGTTGCCGACGCTGCCGATGATGTCGCCCATCCCGACCGACGAGCCGGAGGCGACATAGATCGACTGGAGGTGAGCGTAGAGCGTCTTGATGCCGTCCTTGTGCCTGACGATGATCGTGTTCCCGTAGCCGCGTTTCCAGCCCGTTTCGGTGACCACGCCGTCGCGTGCGGCGTGGACCAGTATGCCGAGCTCGGCCTTGATGTCGATGCCGGTGTGCATCGAGGTCTCTTCGTTGAAGGGATCGTCGCGGATGCCGAAAGGGGATGATATCCGGCCGGCGTTGAGGGGCGCGCGGAAAAAACCGGGCGGCGACATGAACATCTCGCTGGAGGTGACATAGAACTCGCAGGCCTGACAGCCGGGCGGTTTGAGGAGCGTGAAGGAGCCGTAGCGGTCGCTTTTGACCGACAGGCCGACGAGCGCCGAGAGGTCGATAAGTATCTTGCGGTCGAAGGTGCCGCGGATCATGAAGGATACGGCGTCGCCCGGTTTGAGGTGATGGAGCAGGCCCCAGTCCCACTGCATCGAACGGCGGATGATCTCGTAGAATTCGGGAAAATCGCCGGCGAAGTCGCCATGCACGACGAAGGTCTTGATCATCGTCTGTTCCGACAGGACCAGCGGTGTCCGCTGGACCCGCCACTCTTTGCCGCCGCGCCGGATGGCGATCTCGCTTCCCGATATGCGCGACATGTAATGGTGGAGACTGGCGCGAATGAGGGCATCCCCCTTCTTGGTGACCGTCAGGATATCGCCCGCCGGCAGGACCGCGATCCCCGCCTTGGTCCGGAAGAGGTCGGCGACCTCCTTCCAGGTCGTTTCGCCGAGCACTTCGGCAAAAAGCGACTCATACCCTTTGCCCGGCACCATGAGGACCGTCACATCGGGCGGAACGCTGTCGGAGGTGCTGTCCCAACTCATTCCGATGCGGGCGTGGAAGGTGTCGTCGGTGAAGTAGGGATAGAGCAGAACGACGCCGAACAGGATAAGCGCCAAAGCGAGGATGAAGGGGAGATTCCGTTCCACGCGGACCTCGTCGCGAAATAGGTGTTCATTGTATCGGCGGCGGCCCGAAAAGTCAATGCGTTTAAGGCGATTTGACAAGTTTTTACTCGTCAGGTAGGGTGACGATAACGGAGGTGCCGATGAAGCTCGTTGAAGCACAGACCCTTTCCGCCCTTTTTGTCGAACAACCCGATGCCAAAGAACATCTCGACGATCTGGTCGGCGCGCTTGCCGCCGGGCTTGCGCTCACCGCCATACATCGCGTCCGGCAGGTGCACGGTGACCATATCGTCATCGACGATTCGGGCGATGGCGACGGCCTTATCGTTACCCGGCGCGGCACCGGGGCGCTCATACGGACGGCCGACTGTTTCCCGGTGGTCATCGCCGATGTCGACAAACCGCTTGCCGGCATCTTTCACTGCGGATGGCGCGGGGTGGAACTGCAGCTCGCCGCGAAAGGGGCGCGTCGCTTGAAAGAACTCGGCGCGCGGTCGCTCAAGGCGGCGTTGTTTCCCGGCATCGAGAAGTGTTGTTTCCAGATAGGGCCGGAACTGCTGGACCGCTTTGCCGCGGCCGGTATCCGGGTCGAAACGCGAAAGGGAGAGCACTTCGCCGACCTCGGTGCGGCGCTCGTCGATCAACTGGTCGGTGAGGGGATCGGCGAGATAGAGGAGGTGACCCGCTGTACCGCCTGCACGCCGGGTCTTTTCTCCTACCGGCGCGATCACGACAGCCGTCGCCACGCGACACTTGTGTGGATACCGTGATATGCGGAAGGTCATCGAATTTCTCGGGCTCAAGCGGAGCATCGTCGGCCTGCTGACGATGGTGGTGCTGGTGGGACTCGGCGAGAAGATGGCCGAACGGTTCCTGCCGCTTTACCTTATCGCGCTGGGCGCGTCGCCGCTTATCCCGGGACTGCTCAATGGGATGGACAACCTCCTTTCGGCGCTCTATTCCTACCCCGGCGGCTGGCTGACCGAACGGCTCGGCTACAAGCGGGCGCTCGCCGTGTTCAATCTCATCGCGATGGGCGGCTATCTCATCGTCATCGCGGTGCCGCACTGGATCGCGGTCGTGGTCGGATCGGTCTTTTTCCTGTCGTGGACGGCGCTGTCGCTTCCCGCGACGATGGAACTGGTGTCGGCGGTACTGCCCAAGAACAAGAGGACGATGGGGGTGTCGGTCCATTCGCTGGTCCGCCGCATCCCGATGGCGCTCGGGCCGGTCATCGGCGGGGTACTTATCGATCTCTACGGCGTGACGACCGGTATCCGGCTGTCGTTCACCGTCGCGTTCATCCTCGGGGCGGTGTCGCTCCTGATCCAGCAGGGTATGATCGAGGAGCGGCCGGAAAAGAAAGAGCCGTCGACGGGCGGCCTGCGGGCGCTCATCGCGGCAATGCCGAAGGAACTGAAGGCGCTGCTCGCCTCCGATATACTCATCCGTTTCTGCGAGCAGATGCCCTACGCCTACCTCGCCATCTGGGCGATGCACAGCGCGCAGGGTGCCCGTATCAGCGGCACCGAGTTCGGTATCCTCACGGCGATAGAGATGGTGGTGGCGCTTCTCATCTATGTGCCGGTCGCCTACCTCGCCGACAAGGGATCGAAAAAGCCGTTCGTCGTCATCACCTTCTTCAACTTCACCATCTTCCCGGTACTGCTCTACTTCTCGACCACCTTCGGAATGCTCGTCGTCGCGTTCGTGGTGCGCGGTCTCAAGGAGTTCGGCGAACCGACCCGCAAGGCGCTCATCATGGATCTCGCCCCCGAGGGGAAGAAGGCGTCGACCTTCGGCAGCTACTACCTTGTCCGCGACACCATCGTGTCGCTTTCCGCTTTCGCCGGTGCGTGGCTGTGGCAACTCTCGCCGGGGGTCAACCTCGGCGTCGCGGCCGTCTGCGGTGCGCTGGGGACGCTGCTTTTCGCGGTGACGGGGAAGGAGCGGGCTTGATCATCCGATGAACGGTTCCTGAATAAGCCAGCGACCATCTTTGTTCTCGCGTGCCGCTCGGGCGGCATCCAGCGGTCTGCATTTGTCGATGAAAAGGCGCAGGCCGGTCGTATCTTCAAGAAAACTGATATCGCCGTCGGAGTCGCCCGCACCGAAACGAGGCCGTTTGTCGGGATCCGCCTGCGGGCCAAAGCCTTTGGCGGAGGACCCGGGATTCGGCAGGAGCGGATCGCCCGCGGTCATGCCGAAGATAACGGTGTTTATCCAGCACCGCTTGCCGTCGCGGTAGGTGATCATCCGGTTTTCGCCGTCCTTCACCGGGCCGCAGCCGACGATGGCCTCGGTCAGCACGCCGTTCTTCTCGACATTGCGGATGCCGATGACCCGTTCCGGCGGGATGCCGACCATCTCGGCGCAGGGGTCGATGATGTATTTCGGCGTCGCCGAGACGACCCACACTTCGAAACCGCTCCGTTCCAATTCGACGATGAGATCGGCGATCTGCGGATAGATGCGGATATAGTCGGCGATGGTGTCGTTCCCGATGCGACGGGTCGCGCCGATCGGGTTCATCAGTTGCCGTTCGAATATCTCGCGGGATGCCCGCCGTATCGCGTCGGGGGTGTTCCCGGCGAGCAGATGGCCGAGCCACGCGTAGGCCGCCTCGGTTATCTTCGGGTCGTGTCCCGCGAAGGCCGGTGCGCCGTCGGGGGTCTTCATCGAGTTGTAGATCGTGAAGATAAGTTCGGGGGTTGCCCCTTTTCCGAGCGCTTGTACCGCCGCGTCGGTAAGATAGGGACTGGTCCGGCGCCAGTCGCCGGGGTCGGCCACCAGCCCGCGGTCGAGCAGGCCGATGAAGGCGGCGTCGCCGATGTCGTTCTTGATGACGGTGTTGTCCCAGTCGAACACCGCTACCTTGCGGCCCGGCCGCTTGCCTTCAGCCGCGAGAAAAGCGGTCAGCGCCGCGTGGTTTTGTGGTTTCCAGCCGTCGGGTGTCAGCATGACGGTGTCTCTGAATGATTAACGATATATCCAGATCGGTGCGGTGACGGCGATCTGTTCCGGTCCGTCGTCGTCCAGAAGGTCTTCTGAAATGACCTTGAGAAAGAAGTAGGCGTTCTGGGGCACCGTCACCTCGGGGAACCAGCGCATGAGCGTCGTACCGCTTTCTTCCGGCGTTGTTTCGGCGACGACGGTCCCGCTGTTCGATATCAGTTGCAATTTCACTATCGGTTCATTGTCCTCCACCTTGATGGAGAAACGGACTGGATCGACCGCGCCCATCACATGAGACCCCATCCAGAAATCTTCGTGCTTGAACACGACCCGGATGTCGGGATCGTCGCTCGAATAGAACCGCCGCGCAGACATCGCCTCGATGAGCGTTTCCCTGCTGAGTTCCTCCGCCACGAACACCGACCGGTGCGAGGTGAGCGACATCGAATGGTTGTCCTGATTGCTAGTGGGGGCGATCTGCCAGCCGTTATCGAGCGCCTGTATGTAATAGGAGATGAACTCGTCGTCGTTGTTGCCGGTGCTCTTGTTGCCCGTCTCCATGGCGAACATGTTGTCGACCACCTTCGATTCGAGTTTCAGGTCGTTGAAGACGCCATCCTCGCGGCCGGGGTGGTTGAACTGCGCCAGCGCGGGGCGTTCGTCGAGCCAGTCGTAGATGTAGCTGATCCACAGTTCGTTGTAGGCCGAAGTGAAGTCGTCGGTCAGGTAGATGCAGATATGGCCGTTCCACGGGTGGCTCCACTCGAACCCGCGCATGGCGGCGAATACTCCCGGCTCGTTGAATAGGTCGGTCTGCGTCTTCACCTCCTCCCACTCGTTGCCGAATATCTGCTCGGCGTGATCGGTCATGACATAGAAATCGAGTTGCTCGTCGAACTTCGCCCAGTTCATGATCTCGGTGGGGGTTCCCTCGCCGTCCGATATCCCGCTGTGGCTGTGAAGATTGCCGTAGTAGAAATGCATCTGCCCTTCAAGCGGCTGTACCGTGAAGAGCAGGGTGTCGGCGGCCGTCTTTTCCTCCGCGTCGGTCACCGTCAGCGATATCGTGAAGTCGCCCGCATCGGGGAACAGGACCGGTTCCGGCTGTTCCTGCTGACTGTCGGGCGCGGCGCCGTCGAAGGTCCACGCAAAGGTATAGGGGGGCGTCCCGCCGCTTATCTGCGCGGTAAAGGTCGCGATCCCGCTCTCGGTCACGGTCGTCGGATCGGCAAGGATGATCGCCTCGAACGGTATCAGCGTATCTTCGTCGGGAAGGTCTATGATCTCATCGGCCGACTCATCGGGCGGAAGGGTGTCGGTGACCATGTCGTCCATGTCGGTCGTCACTTCGTCTTCTTTTATCTCTTCGTCCGTTATGTCGCTTATGTCCTTTTCGTCCTTTTCATTCAAGATGTCGCTATCTGTCAGCGGGTTGCCGGTGTCCGCGGCACATCCCGCGAAACAAATCATCAGGCCGACAACGGCCACAACCGGTGTGCGCATCGCATACCTCCCGCGAAGTGATGGCACAGTATCTTCCACAATCGCCGCTCCGTCCAGTTTTTTCGTATGAACAAGATTTGACAAACGGCACACCAACCATTAACGATACCTTAACATGCGCCGGGTATCCATCGGACCGTGAACGATGGACCTAAAAATGGAGGACCGTATGAAACGGATCGCAGTGACGATGATCGTGGCCGCAGTGTTGGCGTTGAGTTTTACGCTTCTGGGGGCCGATGAGGCAAAGAAAGAAGAGGCAAAGAAAGAAGAGGTAAAGAAAGAAGAACCGAAGAAAGAAGAGTCGTCGGTGCCCGAGTGGGTCAAGAACATCAAACTCAAGGGCGACTTCCGGTTCCGCTATCAGTACCAGAATTTCGAGGACGCGGTCAAGAACGACACGCTGGAGCGCAACCGGCTCCGCTACCGGGCGCGCATCGGTCTGGAGGCGAAGGTCAACGACTGGGCGAAGGTCCACTTCGGTATCGCGTCGGGTTCCTACGAAAGTAAGATAACGGCCGACCAGTTGGCCGCCGGTGACGACATCAAGGCGTCGCTCGGGCAGGATATCCGGTCGACCAACCAGACCTTCGACGATTTCTTCAGCCACAAGCCGGTCTGGATAGACTATGCCTACGCCGAATTCACGCCGTGGTCGTGGCTGACGCTTTCGGGCGGCAAGATGAAGAACCCGTTCCACACCACCTCCGAACTTATCTGGGACGGCGACATCACCCCCGAGGGGGCGGCGCTTCAGTTCAAATACGCGGTGATCGACGAACTGTCGCTTATCGCCAACGCCGGTATCTTCATACTCGACGAGATCAAGGCGCTCGACGACCCGATGATGGCGGTGCTCCAGATCGGCGCGGCGGTCAAGGTGGCCGACTTCGACGCGACGGCGACCCTCTCCTACTACGATCCGATGAACCTGATGAACGCCGAATCGAACACCAACGAAGGGACGAAGATGGTCGGCTATATTTCGCAGGGCTACTACTGGAAGAACATCGCCGCGGCGCTCGATGCCTCCTATACCATTAAAGAGAAGTATCAGGTGGGGCTCATGGGCGAGGTGACGGCGAACATCTACGATCTCAACAAGACGGCGCTCGGCGACAAGGCCGACGACAACCTCGCCTTCTTCGTCGGGGTGAAGGGCGGCACCAAGGCGCTTAAGGACCTCGGCGATTTCCAGAGTTCGTTTTCCTACCGGCAGCTCGGCATCGCGTCGTGGATACCGTTCCTCATTGACGCCGATCCGCTTGACGGCAATGTGAACGCCGAAGGGATCAAGTTCGATATCAAGGCGGGGCTCTACAAGAACTTCTCGGCCGCCGCGACGCTGAACTACTTCTGGACGCTCAACAAGGAGTTCAACAAGGACAAGACCAACAAAGACCTCATACTCCAGCTCGACCTCAACTACAAGTTCTAAGTTCTCCCGCCGCGACAATAGTTGACATTCTTTCGCGTTTCTGGTGAAATGCATTCGGTGTTTCCGGTAGTGGGGGTGTTCGTTTGGTCCGCAAGGCGCTGTTTCTCTTCGTCTTCATGCTGACGGCTTTGGTGACGGCCGCGCCATATATCGGCCCCGAGATGCCGGTGAGCGAATCAATTTATGCGGAACAAATTGGAGAACAAGGAGGCCAAGACATTGCATTCGACGGCACCAATTATCTGGTGGCATGGTGCGATTCGCGAAATGACGATGGTTTCTTGTCGGGGGAATGGCGGCAAGTTTATGGCACGAGAGTATCGCCGACGGGTGAAGTGATCGACAAGAGCGGCTTCTTCATAGGCGGAGAGTTTCGGATAGATTCCGGATATCCCTGCACGATCTCAATCGCTTTTAATGGGGCGAACTACTTGGTCGTGTGGCAGAATGAAGCATCGATTATGACTGCGCGGGTGTCGCCCGAAGCAGAAATTCTCGATCCTGAAGGTCTCGTTGTAAGCACCGACGGCCGGTATCCCGATGTCGCCTCGGATGGGGATAATTATTTGGTAGTATGGGAAAACACCTCAGAAGTACAGGGCGTCCGGGTCGATTTTGCTGGAACGATTCTCGATGCGGATGACATTTTGTTGGCGGCTGAAAGCTCCCGCCCTTTCGTTGACTTCGATGGTATGAATTATCGGGTGGCTTGGGGCGCCGGTTACACTGCGCGTGTCGATACGGACGGACAAGTGCTGGATATCCCCGTCATCCAACTTGCTCAAGTTGACGGCGTTTCAGACTTGGCTTGCCATGATGGCGATTGTCTTTTGGTTTGGAGCGACACAATTGTTGAGGCGGTATTGCTGAATGCCGATGGCACGGAAAATGGTGCGCCTTTCGTGGTGGGTGATGTGCCTAGCCAAGCAACCTTTTCTTCGGTCGCGTACGGCGATGGTTTATATCTGGTATCTTGGGTGGACGAACGGAATTACATCGAAACACCCGATGCGTGGAGTTCTGACATCTATAGTGCCCGTGTGACGGCGGACGGGACGGTATTGGATCCGTCCGGCATTGCTGTCCGGTCAAGCGCGGATCAGTGGTGTTTGGGATCGACGGTTGCTTCCGATGGCGAAAACTTCATCGTTGCATGGACCTCTTATCCACTTTCGGAAGAATTGAATCGGTGGGAGGCGCCTGCGGGGGTTCATGGAGACATCATTACCTCGACGGCAGTGATTCAAGAAGAGAAAGAGATCGTTATTAGTTCGGATTTGGCATGGCAGATTGCTCCCAGTGTCGCATTTAATGGGAACGACTATTTCGTTGTCTGGACGGAACTAAGGAACTATTGGGAAAGCAGAGGAAATATCTTTGCGAGTCGTATTACTAGAGATGGAATGTTCGCACAAATTTTTGCTGATTCAGTAGACAGTATTCTTGAGGATCATCCCCAACACGATCTTTTTCCAGTAATAGAATATGGCAATGGTGTTCTTCTGGTCGTTTGGAACAACTCTTTCTCGGCATCCTACTCTGATGCAAATAAAAATTGTTTGTATGTCGCGCGGATGTCGTCGGACGGTGTGATGCTGGATGCAGCGCCACATGAGCTTTCTTGCACAATCAATGCCATGGAAGATAACAAGGCGACCGTTGCCTTCGATGGTACTGATTTTCTCGTCGTTTGGAATGATTACCGAACACCACAGGAAGACAATCCCTATCCGGCTTTTTATGCCCGCCGGATTCCCGCACACGGAACAATCCCAAACGAGGAGGCGGTATTTCTGTCAGGAGGAGAATCGAATCAATATGCCATGACGATGGATTTGAAGTGCGACGACCAGAATTGTTTGTTTGTATGGTCTTCTGAAGGTTCAGTTCGCGCGATGCATATTGCGCCTGATATGTCGATACTTGATCCCGAAGGCATCGTTGTTTCATCTGCTGGCAGTTATCCTCTGATGGCGTTCGATGGCGACAACTATCTTATTGTATGGGGATATAATTATATCCGCATGAGACCCGATGGCACGATACTTGACAGCCCCGCCAGGACGATCCCATTTGATGGTGATTACTACAAATCACCGCTTGCTCTCGTTTTTGATGGATTCAACTATCTGCTCGTTTTCAGGAGCAGCTTTGAAGAAGTCAAATTGGACTTGTCAGGGTGGCGGATATCGCCTGAAGGTACTGTCATCGGACAAGAATTCATAATAGCGGACGCGCCGGAAGACGAACGGATGAGCAGAAGCGTGGCCACGGCGGGTGATGGCACAGCAATTATTGCCTATCAACGCTCTCGACAGGAACCTAACGAGCATCACTGGAGTCGCACCGACCGAATCAAATACCGTATATTCTACAGTGGCGTCGAAGGTGCTCGGTGCGAAGAACAGGCTCACTGCGGTGACGGCCTCGTCTGCACCGCTAACATCTGCATCGACCCAAACGCACCGGACGACATCATTGAGGGCGAGGATGACATTCAACCCGACGAAACGATGACCGACTCCGACGCGCTTATCGAAGAACCAGAAGAAACTGTCGACACCGACAACGACTTCCCGCCCTTCGATTACGACTTCGCCGACTACGGCAAGGATGGCCATCCCGCCTGTAGTTGCAGCGTCGTCTTCTGACCTCTTAACCGAAAACTAACCGACATACTGGAAAAATCCTAACGCTTATCATATACTTTCCCCGCAGTGAGTGAACCTTTGGGAGGTGACCATGGCACGGGAAAGAATTCTGGTGGTTGACGACGAGCAGGACATTCTCGAACTCATCCGCTACAACCTGTCGCGCGAAGGCTACCAGCTTGACACGGTGACCACCGGCGAAGAGGCGTTGAAAATTGCCCGCGACCGCCACCCCGACCTCATCATCCTCGACCTCATGCTCCCCGGGATCGACGGACTGGATGTCTGCCGCCTGCTCAAAGGCGAGACGCGCACGGCGCACATCCCCATCATCATGCTGACGGCCAAAGGGGAGGACAGCGATGTGGTGACGGGACTCGAACTCGGGGCCGAAGACTACATGACCAAGCCCTTCAGCCCCAAGGTGCTCATCGCGCGGGTCCGCAACATCCTGCGGCGCAAGACGCGGACGGCAGAAGAGAAGGAAGTGAAGATGGTCGTCATCGAGGATATGAAGATAGATCCGTCGAAGCATAAGGTGACGGTGGGGAAGGAGGATATCGACCTCACGGCGACCGAATTCGCCCTCCTCATGTTCCTTGCCAAGCGGCCCGGCTGGGTCTTCACCCGGAGCCAGATCATCAACGGCGTCAAGGGGGACGACTATCCCGTGACCGACCGCTCGGTCGATGTGCAGATACTTAACCTGCGCAAGAAACTGGGGACGATGGGCGAATACATCGAAACGGTGCGCGGTGTCGGCTACCGGTTCAAGGAACTCAGTTAAAAAAGAGGATCATCCATGCAGAAATTCGACGGCTTTTCAAAAGAGATGCTCGCCTTTTTCGCGGGACTCAAAAAGAATAACTCCAGCGCATGGTTCAATGAGCACCGCGCCGAGTACGAACGGTTCGTCAAGAAGCCGACACAGTTCTTCGTGCAGGCAATGGAGGAGCCGCTGATGCTTCTCGACAGCGGTATCAACGCGGTGCCGAAGGTCAACCACAGCATCTTTCGGCTCAACCGTGACACCCGCTTCTCAAACGATAAAACCCCCTACAAGACCCATCTCGGTGTTTGGTTCTGGAGCGGCGTCCGGCCGCGGATGGAATGTAACGGTTTCTATGTGCAGATACAGAATGATACGGTGATGTTGGGTGTCGGGATGTATATGTTTCCGCGGCACCTCCTTTCAATGTACCGCGACGCAGTCGCCGATCCGAAGAAGGGGACAGTGCTCGCTAGAATTGTTGCGAAACTGGAAAATGAGGGTTACCCCGTCGGTGGCGAACACTACAAGAAGGTGCCGGCCGGCTATGACAAGGAACTACTGCAGGCGCGATTCCTGCGCTACAACGGCATCTATGCGGGCATCGAGGGAAAAATACCGAAAGAATTCTATAGTACCGCGTTCGTCGACTGGTGCTTCATCCACTTCCGGAAGACACTCCCGCTCCACCAGTGGCTCAAGGATACGCTGGGGTAGGGTCACCGCACTTCGCAGTTATTTCGGACATTTCTCCCGGCAAATTTGATTTTCGATTCGAAAAGGCTACAATTCAACTGCCGCATAGGGAGTATCTTATGAAAACAACATTGACTCTTCAATAGGTCTGACAGGAGGTTGCAGGAGCACGACATGAGAATATTATTTGCTTTCTTTTGTTTGTTTTTGGTTATAACGGTGGACGCCGCCGATGCGGGCGCCAAACCGGCGACACCGCCGAACAAGAAGGTCGCCCCGGCTGCGGCGGAGATCGGCAAGCAAACGATAGATGACCTCCCGTTGGTTCGCCCGAATGCCTTTTCCGGAGCGAAGCCTGTCGGGCAGCCCGCCGTCGAGGTAAAAGTGCTTCAACAAACGGTAGCGGTCGGGATCGATGTCAATGCCGATCTGCTTGTTCTCTACGATGCCGCGGTCAAAGCCGACAGAAATGGAAAAACCGATCCCCGGCATGCCGTGATCGCGTGGAGCAAGGTTCTCGAATTTAAGGGAGCAAACCCCTATCTGTCTTTGGCGAACGAGCGAAAAAAGGAATGGCTCCGCTTTCTAAAGACCCGATCCATCCAAAAGAAATATGAAAAAGCGGTGAAAATGGATCAGTACGGCAATCTGTTCCCTGAAGCGATAATCGCTCTTTGGGAAAAGGTGTCGTTGCTCCAGAATAACAATCCCTATCTTCAGGTCGCTCAGAAAAGAATAGAAGAATGGAAAGCCTTCATCCTGAAGGTGTCGGATTTCCAGAATAAAAGAAAGTCATTTGCCGAGCAACGGGAAAAGGACCGTCAATCGTTGCTCAAGATATTGCCTTTGGAGGTCGTGACCCTCGAACAAAAGAGGGACATGCTGATCAAGTATCTGATGGTCTATGCTCCCTTCTATGGGGCGGGCGATCTTGAAACCCTTCTTGTCGAACTGAGGAACAGTTCTCTTTCCGACCAATTGCTGAAAACAGCGATCACTCCCCAGTTCAGGGAAGAAATGAAAAAAGAATGCGGCCAGAACAAACCCACGCCGTGTTATCTTTCCGCATCGTTCACCGAAAAAGAAAATCCACTTGATGCGGCGAAAACATATCTGACCGCCTGTAAGGGAGGCGTTCTTTCAGCGTGCTTCAAGGCGGAGGACCTTGCCAAAGGAAAAGACGACAAGACCGCATTGGAGGCATCTTGGAATGCCTGTGCATGGGGCGGGGCGAAGGGGTGCCTCGATCTGGGACAGTATGTCGAAACAGGCAACGGTATCGAAAAGTCAATGACTTTTGCCGCCAAACTCTATGAAAAAAGTTGCAAGGCCGGCTCAACAGAAGCCTGTACCCGTTTCGGGATAGCGGAATTGGCGGCGAAAGCCGAGAGAGAACAGGAGGAGAAAGAGGCGCAACAACTGGATGAGGCCTCGACCGTGGTAGTTCCCGAGGTTCGCTCCATGGCAACTCCGGCCTTTTCCGGTACGCTGGACATCGGCAAAGGGTCTTTGAATGAAGTGTTGCTGTTCCTTCCGGAACCGTATCAAGCGCCGCCGGCCGCCGCTTCTTCTCAAGTATCCCCCTTTACGCCGACTGTTCCGATGGATACTTCGTTGAATGCCGATCTGCTGGTGCTGTATGATGCCGCGGTGACGGCCGACAAAAAAGGACAGGATATTCAGGCGGTGATCGCGGCTTGGAAGAAGGTATTTTCTTTCGCGGGAGCAAATCCATTCCAATCCATAGCCGACACCCGCATTAAGGAATGGGAACGATCCATCGGTTTTGCCGCAGTTCAGTCCAGCTACAAGAATGCCGTGCAGGCGGAGATCGAGGGAGTTTTCTTTCCCGATAAAGCGATTATTGCATGGCAAGCCGTAGCCAAGAAAAAGGAGGGTAATCCTTACTATGAAAGCGCC
>CAYPQK010000017.1:28895-37281 GCA_964412895.1 uncultured Spirochaetales bacterium | reverse complement strand
TGCCGTTGACCGGATCGACGCTCTGCCGGAAGTTGTCCTTGCCGTAGAGGACGCGGAGGTTCTTGTACGGCAGGATGAAGTCCTTGGGCAGGTTCACACGGCCGTTGTAGAACATCTTGGTCGTCGAATAGGTCAGCCCGGCGAACTCCTCCTGTTCCTCCAGCGGATTCTTCGGTTCGCGAAGATTCTGGATACAGCGACCCTCGAAACACCGCTGACCGAGATCACAGTCCTCGAAGGTCGAACAGGTGATGCCGAAATGCGATTCCTTCGGCTGGCAGGCACCGTTGAGAAGGATCGCAACGCTGAGCGCCATGACGGCGAGCAGCGTTAGTAATAGCCCGTTCCGCATCGCTTATTCCCAAATATTGAACATTACTTTTATCCGCCCGCCCAGCGACCAGAACGAACGGTCGACCGTCTCGCTGCTGGCCGTCTTTCCCGAGCCGCCCGCGTACATGAATTCGAAGCCGCCGCCGATATAGACCGGATCGGAAACGCGGACCACATGTTCGAGCGCTCCCGAGAAATAGCCGCCGTTGAACACTATCGTATCGGGACGCGACCCCGTACCGCGGTATTCGGGGGCCTCGGGCATCCGCAGATAGCCGCCCGACAGCGACAGCATGGTCTTTGACTGCTTGCTCTCCAGATACGGGATATAGGCGCGGACCACGCCGCCGACACCGGCATAGAGGACATCGGCATCGACCGAGATCGCCTTGAACTCAAGCCCGGCGATGAAGTATTCGTGCACGCCGTAGAAAGCGCCGGCGCTGTAGCTGCCGAGCACCGAGTAATTCTTGAGTTCCGGCGAATAGGAAAGCCCCACCGAAAGATCGAGGAACACGCGGTACAGGAGGTAGTTGGTGAAAGATACGGCGTCGCGCTCGACCCACCCCTCTTTCGTCAGGAACTCGACCTTTATCCAGTCATCCTGCTCCTCGAGCACGACCAGTTCGTCGCCCTTGAACAGTTCGAACATCTTACGCGAGTCGACCGAATTCTCGGCATACAGATAGGTCGGCCGCTTCACATTGACGATATCGGGTTCCTCGTATTCGTAGACCTCCTCTTCGCGTTTTTCCAGCGCGAATTCATCCTTGGGCTTTTCGGTGAACTCATCCTTCGGTTTCGCGGTGAATTCATCCTTGGGGGCCTGCTCTTCGTCCTCTTCGCCCGTTTCGGCGGCATCCTCCTCGTCACGGTCGCCCTCGTCTTCCTCTTCGTCGTCATCGTAGACGACGCCGAAAATGAACGGGGAAACGGTGTCGGGCGCCGCCGTGGCGGCGGCAAGGGACCCCGACCAGAGGAAAGGCATAATAATAAGGAATAGGATAATTAAAGAAGCTGTTCTCACGGGCGACTCCTGCTACGACCTTTTCCGAGAAGCCATTGTATCGAAAGCGATACCGAAATCAACCCTTTCGGCTATATTTTTTTCCTAGCTCTCCGTCGCGGCGTCGCCGTTCTGTTCGGCGCCGTCATCCTCGGGCTCTTCTCCCGGTCTGCCGTCGGCCGGTTCGACGATCTTGGTGACGCTGACCACCTTCTCCCCTTCGGCGACCCGGAAAAGCCGCACCCCCTTGGTGTTCCGGCCGATGACGCTGATGCCGGAGACCGGGATGCGTATCGCCTGTCCGTTGGTGGTGATGAGCATCGCCTCGTCGGTGTCGTTCACTTTCAACACGCCCACCACGAAGCCGTTCTCGTCGGAGGTCTTGATCGTGATGATCCCCTTGCCGCCGCGCGTCTGGACGCGGTAATCCTCGACCGGGGTCCGTTTGCCGATACCGCGGTCGGTGACCGACAGGAGCGTCTTGTCGGGCTCGACCACCTCCATGGTCATCACTTCGTCCTTTTTCTCCAGCAACATGCCGCGCACGCCGGTGGCGGCCCGGCCCATGGAGCGGACATTTTTCTCACTGAAGCGGATCGAAAGCCCGTTGCGCGATGCGAGGATGATCTCGTTGTCGCCGTTGGTTATCGCGACCCCGATGAGCTCGTCGCCCTCGTTCATGTTGATCGCCTTCTTGCCGTTGGAGCGCTGGATGGCGAACTCCATGAGATCGGTCTTTTTGACGGTGCCGCGTTTGGTCGCCATGAAGACATGGTGCCCTTCGACGAATTCGTGTATCGGCAGGATCGTCATGACCCGCTCGTCCTTCTCGACATTGACCATGTTGATGATCGGCTTGCCGCGGCTGCCGCGTCCCGCCTCGGGCAACTGGTAGACCTTCACCCAGTAGACCTTGCCGTAGCTGGTGAAGATCATCAGAAGCGTATGGTTGCTCGTGATGAAGATGTCGCGGACGAAGTCGTTCTCCTTCGGATTTATCGCGTTTATCCCCTTCCCTCCCCGCTTCTGTTTGCGGTACTGGGTCAGCGGGGTCCGCTTGATGTAGTTCTCGGTGGTGAGCGTCACGACCATCTCCTCGTTGGGGATGAGATCCTCGATGTCGATATCGCCCGCCTCGTCGACGATCTCGGTCCGCCGTTCGTCGCCGTAGCGCTCCACGATCTCCTTGAGCTCGCTCTTGATGACCGACATGAGCGTCTTTTCGTTGGCGAGTATCTCGTTATACCACTTTATCTTCTTGTGCAGTTCGTCGAGTTCCGCCTGTATCTTCTCGCGTTCGAGTCCGGTGAGCCGCGACAGTTTCATGTCGAGGATGGCGCTCGCCTGTATCTTCGAGAAGGCGAACTTCTTCATGAGCGCTTCGCGCGCTTCCTCAGTTGAGGGCGACTTGCGGATGACCTCGATCACCTTGTCGATGACATCGAGCGCTTTCTTGAGACCTTCCAGTATGTGGGCGCGCTTCTCGGCCTCCTCCAATTCGAACTTGGTGCGGCGCAGGACCACATCGCGCCGGTGCATGAGGAAGTAGTTGAGGACATCGCGCAGATTCAGCGTCCGCGGCACGCCGTTGCAGATGGCGAGCATGTTGATGCCGAAACTCGTCTGGAGATTCGTCATCTTGTAGAGCTGGTTGAGGATGATCTCGGCGATGGCGTCCTTTTTGAGTTCGATGACCATGCGGATGCCGCGCCGGTCGGATTCGTCGCGGATATCGTGGATTCCCTCTATCTTCTTGTCCTTGACCAGTTCCGCTATCTGGATGATGGTCTGCGCCTTGTTGACCTGATAGGGCAGTTCGTGGACGATGATCTTGGGACGGTCGTTCGCCTTTTCGCTCTCCTCTATGGTCACGCGCGAACGCATCCGGACGATGCCGCGGCCCGTTTCATAGGCCTGCCGGATGCCGCCGCGGCCGAGTATGAGGCCCGCGGTCGGGAAGTCGGGACCTTTGATGAAGTTCATCAGGTCGACGATACCCGCTTCGGGATGGTCGATGAAATAGAGAAGCGCCTTGATCACCTCGGTCAGATTGTGCGGCGGGATGTTCGACGCCATGCCGACCGCGATGCCGGAGGAGCCGTTGATGAGCAGTTGCGGGATGCGCGCCGGCAGAACCTCGGGTTCGCGGAGCGAGCCGTCGTAGTTGTCGAGCATCTTGACCGTATCCTTGTCGATGTCGGCCAGCAGTTCGCCGGCGATACGGGCCATGCGCGCCTCGGTGTACCGCATCGCGGCCGCTTCGTCGCCGTCTATCGAACCGAAGTTCCCCTGCCCGTCGACCAGCAGGTAGCGCATCGAGAAATCCTGCGCCATACGGACCAGCGTCTGGTAGATCGCCGCGTCGCCGTGCGGATGGTATTTACCCATCACATCGCCGACGATGCGCGCCGATTTCTTGTAGGGCGCGGTATAGGTCGAGCCGAGTTCCTTCATCGCGAACAGCAGACGGCGGTGGACCGGCTTGAGACCGTCACGCACATCGGGCAGCGACCGGCCGACGATGACGCTCATCGCGTAATCGATGTAGGAGGTCTTCATCTGCTGCTCGATGCTGACGAGCTTAATATTTCCCTGAGGTACCGTTGTTTCTGTCATAGCCTATCTCCTCTCCTTACACATCGATGTTCGCGTTGAGCGCGTTCTCTTCGATGAAACGGCGCCGCGGCTCGACATTCTCGCCCATCAGGATGTCGAATATCCGGTCCGCCTCGGCCGCATCGTCGGCCGACACCTTGACCAGCGTCCGGTCCGCCGGATTCATCGTCGTCGACCAGAGCTGTTCGGGGTTCATTTCACCGAGACCTTTATAGCGCTGTACCTTCTGGCCTTCACGGGCATGTTCAAGCGTCGCCCGAAGCAGGTCGCGCCACCGTTCGTAGACCCCCTTCACATCCTCCTTCTCCTTTTCCTTGTCGACGACCGTTTCGGTGTACGGCAGGGCGCCGAAGGTCGCTATCTCACCGCGCAGGCGGCCGATGAGAAGTATCTCGGAGTTTTTGATATAGCGGTAGTCGATCAGGGTCAGTTTCTCGGTGCCGCTGTGGGTGGTGAATATCTTCAGCTTGAACTCGTTATACCGCTCGTTCTCCTCCAGTTCCATGCGGACCGGGAGGCGGTCGGGATGATCGTGTTCGATAAACTCTTTTATCTTCTCGAACTTCGCGGTGAGTGTCTTCTCGGTCTTGAAATCGGCCTCGTCGATGCCGCCGATGGTCGCGACCGCCTCGACCACCGCCGAGTCGTAGATGAACTCGGTACGGACGAGGTTGTCGTTGAGGACCACCAGCTTCTTGATGAAGGAGCGGAGTTTCCCCTCCTCCAGCCGGTTCTCCTTCTTTTTGCCGAACGATACCGCGAGCCCTTCGGTGCCGGTGTTGATGAGGTATTCCTGGAACTCGCGTTCGTCGCGGACATAGGTCACCTTTTTGCCGCGCGTGATGCCGTACAGCGGCGGCTGGGCGACGAACAGGTAGCCGCGCGTTATGATGTCGGGCATGTAGCGGTAGAAGAGCGTCAGGAGGAGCGTCAGGATGTGGGCGCCGTCGACATCGGCATCGGTCATCACTATTATCTTATGGTAGCGAAGCTTCTCGACATTGAACTCGTCCTTGCCGATACCGGTGCCGAGCGCCGCGACGATGGTGAGCACCGAATCGCTCTTGAGCAGTTTGTCCAGACGCGCCTTTTCGACATTGAGTATCTTGCCGCGCAGAGGCAGTATCGCCTGATTGGCACGGTCGCGCCCCTGTTTGGCCGAGCCGCCGGCCGAATCGCCCTCGACGATGAATATCTCCGATTTGGCGGGATCGCGCTCCTGACAGTCGGCCAGTTTGCCGGGCAGCGTCGTATTTTCGAGCGCCCCCTTCCGCCGCGTCATCTCGCGGGCCTTGCGGGCCGCTTCGCGGGCGATGGCCGCTTCGAGTATCTTGTCGATGATGGAGCCGGCGATGTCGGGATTCTCGCCGAGATAGAGCGAAAGATATTCGGAAACGACATTGGAGACAATGGTCTGTATCTCGCTGGAGACCAGCTTGTCCTTGGTCTGCGAACTGAATTTCGGGTCGGGCATCTTGACCGATAGGACCGCCGTCAGACCTTCGCGGATATCGTCGCCGTTGATCTGTATCTTCGCGTTCTTACGATTCTCGGTGATATACTTCTGGAACACCTTGGTGATGCCGAGCTTGAATCCCGACAGGTGGGTGCCGCCGTCGCGGTTATTTATATTATTGGTGTAACAGAGGACATTCTCGACATAGGCATCGGTCCACTGCAGGGCGATCTCTACCGCGTGCGGCCCCTCATTCCGCGCGATGCGGATGACATCTTTATGAAGCGGGGTCCGATTCTGGTTGAGGAAAGCGATGAACTCGACGATGCCGCCTTCATAATGGAAGAGCCGCTCTTCGCCGGTCCGCTCGTCGAGCAGTTTTATCCGCGCGCCGCTGTTGAGGAAGGCCATCTCGCGGAGCCGGTTGGTGACGCGCGCCAGAGAGAACTCGGTGTTGGTGAAGACCTGCGGATCGGGCTTGAAGGTGATCTTCGTCCCCGTTTCATCGGTCGGCTCGGTCTTCTTCAGCGGATGGACCGGATCGCCGCACCGGTATTCCTGTACCCAGACATACCCCTGCCGCCGTATCTCGAGCCGCAGCCATTCCGAAAGAGCGTTCACCACCGATACGCCCACGCCGTGCAGACCGCCCGAGACCTTGTAGGAATTCTGGTCGAACTTGCCGCCGGCGTGCAGGATCGTCATCGCCACCTCAGCGGCGCTCCGTTTCTCCTCCGGATGCATATCGACCGGTATGCCGCGACCGTTGTCCTTGATGGTGACCGAACCGTCGACATGCAGATAGACCGAGATCTTGTCGCAGAATCCCGCCATCGTCTCGTCGACCGAGTTGTCCACGACCTCGAAGATCATGTGGTGCAGACCACTGCCGTCATCGGTGTCGCCGATGTACATGCCGGGCCGTTTTCTGACCGCTTCGAGCCCTTTCAGAACCTGTATCGAAGATGCGCCGTAATCTTCGGATCCCTTCGATGTGCCGTTCTCTTTTTTTACCTGTTCTTCACTCATGGGAACCTCTCCAAAAACCGTTGTCGCCGCATTATAGAATAAGGAAGGGGAAAATCAACTTTTTCGAAGAAAAAAACGCTCGAAAACCTCTGTAATATCGGGCTGCTGGCAAATCGAATAAAAAATGCCGAAAAAACACGCTTTAAGGCACCTAACTTTCTGTTTTTTAAGGGACATTTTTTGCGCTACTTTTCCTCTTCCCGGGCACCCAGAAAGAAGGAGGTGACGAAGTCGGTCGTTTCCGCTATCTTTTCTCTTGTGAATTCAGACTGTTCATCACCATATTGACGGTACAGGAACAGTGCATCGCGGAAGTTCGCGATACGGTCGGTGTGATAGGCGTAGAGAAGCGCTTTGCCGAACGGCGAAAGAGTCCCCTCTTCCCGATACCGCGCGACCGACGAAAGCATCGCTCCCGACAACAGGCCGCTTGCCTCGCGGTATGAGTAGCGTCCCTCGCGGACAAGATAGTAGATCACTGCGATATCGCGCAGCCAACGGTCGTTCCGGGCGATATATATCTTCCTACCCTCGATGGCGAAGGGAATGTCGTGACGCGGGTCGCATCCCTCCATCAGGGAGATGGCGCGATTATAGATGAACGGCTCGAACAGATCGTCGCGGTACGGCGCCAGCATGGTCTGCCGTTCGTCGAAGACCGCACATGCCTCGTCAAGCTCTTTGTCGGCGGCTGGACGGGTCTCGCGGAACCATTTCCCCACATCGTCGGTCGCGACGAATTCCACCGCGGGGAGCAACGGCAGATGCTCGATGGAGAAACGCCCCATGAGCCGGGCGATGTTCTCAAGCGCCGCCTGCTCCTTGCGTTCGTCGCGGGATTTGGGAAGCGGTATGCGCACGGCGAGTTTCTCCGTGTAGATGGACTCGGCCGGAAGAAAGGCGCGGTCGCCGACGGTGAAGAAAGTATAGAACGCGAGGTATGGCAGCAGTACCCCCTCCTTCCAAAGCGCGTAGTAGCGGTCAAGCAGGGCGTTCACGAATACATCCTCGGTGGCGGCGGGACCGGTGCTGTTCGCGAAGAAAAGGGCGAACGAACGGTAGATGAGCCATGAATCGCGCCGCGAACCGGCGCGGCCCTCGGCATAGAGCGATACCACCTGATCGAGTATGAAGAAAAAACGGGCGGAGAGTTCATCCGCCGACCGCGTGCCGGACCGCGCGAACAGATCGACATCGTGCGGCACCCCTTTGATGCCGCTGATGACGAGGAACGCGACCTCGTCGCGGAACTGCGCCGCGGGAGCAAGCGACGAAGCGCCGTTCACCAGCTCGACGAGCGTCAGCAGTGCCGGCAGGAAGCGTTCGGTACGCAGGTACTGCCAGTAGCGGTAGGCATGGACGGCCGGTACGCCGGGGAAGCGGTCAAGATAGTCGCCGAGCGCATCGGCATCGGTCGAGAGCTCTTCGGCCACAGCCGGAGAAAAACACCCGGGCGCCTCCAGCAGATGAAGCCCCTCCGGCAGCAGGAGCGATGCGGCGCAATGGGGCGGATAGGCGGCGGCTTCCGACGCCGAAAGGATATGGGCGAAGAGCAGTATGAAAGCGGCGAGGAATGACCGCATCTAGCGGCGGGAGGGGGGCGCGCAGATACCTTTCGCGCCGTCGATGTCGATGGATGGATCCACCTGGGGCGCCAGCTGTATCTGATCGTTGCAGATCATGCCGTCGGGGCAATCGGCGCCGTCGTTGACGGGGTCGCACCGCATCGCGCAGACATTGGGGTTGTCCGGAGCCAGCGCGCCGAGGACCGTAGAGCAGAAGGTCGCGACACAGGAGGGCTGCTTGCAATCGGCGTGGGTCGTGCACGCATCTTCCATGCAGACAAAGGCGTCGCCATCGGGTGTTTCGAGAAGATCGTCGTCGCTCGCGGCGGTGTCCTTATCGGGAGGATTCAGTTCGTCGACATACTGATCCCAGAGGGTACC